>NZ_JNKH01000013.1:0-107563 GCF_000701985.1 Butyrivibrio sp. WCE2006
CTCGAAAGACAGCAACATATATCGTTAAGTATTACAAGGATGAAATCGATTCTAATGATGAAACCAAGAACTATGTAGGTGAGGGTACTCCTCATACTGCTGAGGTTGGCACACCAATAAGATTAGTTTCTGGTGACCAGGATAGTCAGCTAAATTATAAGAAAAATGCATTAGATAATCCTGATTATTATCTGGATGGTGTACAGCAGGGTGATGTTCCTTACACAATGAAGGAAAGCACATATAAGGAAGACGGAACACCTATCCCGCAGGTTATCAAGGTACTGTATGCTCGAAAGACAGCAACATATATCGTTAAGTATTATAAGGATGAAATCGATCCTAATGATGAAACCAAGAATTATGTAGGTGAGAGTGATGTTTATCCCGCTTATGTCGGAGAAGAAATCAGATTAAGTGAAGGTGATCAAGATGCTCAGCTAAATAATAAGAAGACTCGAGATGCATTAAATGATAATCCTGATTATTATCTTGATGGTGTACAGCAGAATCCTGTTCCTTACGTAATGAAGGAAAGTACTTATAATCAAGATGGAACACCTGTTCCGCAGGTTATCAAGGTACTGTATGCACATAAAACTACTTCTTACAGAATCGAATACTACAAGGGCAAAGAGCTTGATGGTGCAGCACATATTGAAGATGTGCAGGTAACTGATGGTAATGCAGGTGATGTTATTGAAGAAAAGGATATTAATTTAAATGCTAAGAAACCTGCAGGACATAAGAATGGTGAATGGATAGTTCCTACAGTTGATGGGGCAAAGAAACTTGTTTTAGACGTTGATTCAGAAAATAACGTAATAAAAGTTCTTTACAGACCTATAAAGGTAACTGTAAAGATTGAAGGTAAGCAGGTTGTAACCCAGTATAATGGTAAGGAACAATCTACAGATGATGACGATTTTTATAATGAAGAATTTCCAAATGGATATAGGGTTACGGTTGTCCCCGAACAGGGTTATGAGAGTGAGTGTAGTGTCACAGATGGTCAGATCGGACTTGCTGAAGGAGCTAAAGCTGAGGCACATGGAACTGAAGTAAATGATAGCCGCAATAGTGAATATCCTGATTACTATCCTATGAATCTTCATGGAACACCTGTAAATCCAGGTGATCCTGCATGTAGCTTCGTATGTAATAATCCCAATGGAGAGGATGTAACGTTTGAGCTGGTTGAAGACGGATGGCTTAAGATTACACCTGTTGAGGATTGGGTAGTTGTTACTATTCAGGGTAAACAGGTTACAACAACCTATAATGGTGAAGAGCAGAACACCAACATGTTTAATGTGGATGGCTTCGAACCGGGTAAGGGTTACAGAGTGGTATCAATTAAGTATGAAGATGGCAGAGATGTTGTAGGACTTACAGCAGATGATATTGCTCTGGTTGAACCAGGAACTGATATTGCAAAGGGAACTGAAGCAAATACACCTGCGAACATTGAATATCCTGAGCACTATCCTATGAATCTTCGTGGAACACCTGGAACGTCTGATGGATCCGAAGTAAGTGATGGTAATGCAGAAGTTACAGATGGTAATGCAGAAGACCAGACGTGTAGCTTTAAGAATACTAATGACAGGTTCTTAGATGTTAAGTTTGTTGTCGAAGATGGATGGCTTAAGATTAATCCTTCCAACGAGAAGATTGTTGTAACAATTACAGGTAATAATAATACTGTTTACTACAATGGCAAGGAACAGTCAGTAAAGGGGTATACAGTAGATTCCATCACAAAAGACGGAAAGCCGTTTGATAAAATTACAAAAGAAAACATTGTTCTTGTTAAAGAAGGAACAGATGTAGCTAGCGGAACAAATGTTAAGCGTACTGCTACAAAGGCAATTGATAAGTACATGATGAACCTTCATGGAACACCTACAGAAACGGATACAGCCGAATGCAGCTTCAAGTGCATAAACAGTGACTTTAATGATGTAACTTTCATTGTTCATGATGGATATCTTGTGATCAATCCTCTTAAACTGACAGTAAATGTTGTTGGTAACAGAGGTGAAGAAGTCTATGATGGCACTGAGAAGAAGGTAACTGGATATACTCTGAATCTTGATTCAACTGTAAGTGATGGCAATGCAGAAGTCACAGATGGTAATGCAGATGTTTCCGGTGGAAATGCAGGTACAACTCCTGATGCTAGTAAGTTCTTCGATGAGGGCAAAGTAGTATTCACAGGAGAAGCTGTTGCTAAGGGTGTATTACCTGATACTTATCCTATGGGACTTACAAAGGATCAGTTTAGCTATAGCGATGAAAATATTGATGTAGACTTTGTTGTAGTAGATGGACAGCTCATTATCAAAGACAGACCTGAAACTGATAAACTCCATGTGGTAGCTAAGACACCTGACAGGACCGAGATGTTTAGCGGCAAGACATGGGTTGGAACAGACTTCGACTACACAGTTGAGGGATCAGTGATTGTGCTAAATCCTCTTACAAAAGCTCTTAATGCTATAGGAGATGTATTTGGTAAGTTATTTGGACTTAATGCAAATGCAGCGAATACAGGTAAAGAGATAGAGATTAAGGGTAATAAGTACACTGTATCTGGACTTAGAGTTGATGTTACTGCAAGAAATGTAGGTCAGTATGATCTTGTAATTGTAAATGAGGGATTCAAGGTAGTTGACGCTGCAGGAAACGATGTAACAGCTCAGTTTGATGATCCTGAACTTATAAATGGTAAGTTTACGATTACGCCTAAACCGATTGAGCTTAAGTCAGATTCAGCTTCAAAAGTTTATGACGGAACACCTCTTGTAAGCCATCATGCATCAGCAAGTGATTCATGGGGTATAGGAGATGCAGTTACATACAACTTTACAGGATCCCAGACAGATCCCGGGTCAAGTGAGAACAAATTCAATGCAGTTGAGGCAACTGCTCTTACAGACTTTAGAAACTATACAATTACTTATGTATTTGGTACGTTGACCGTTACAGCGTCTTCAGATAGCGAAAATCCTCCTAAGAAGGATGACACGCCGAATGTAACACCTCCTAAGGGTGATGATAATCCGCCGGTAGATAATCCTGAGAAGGAGAACAAGAAAAAGAACAAGAAGACAGATACTCCTCCTACACAGTATGATGACAGTAACAATGACAACAATGATAGTGCTGTAAACAATACTACTCCTGCAGACCAGAGACAGGTTCTCGGAGCAAAGAGAGAGCAGGGTGAACAGCCCGGAGTACTTGGAGCAAGACGCGGAGGTACTGAAGATAATACAAATACTTCAAGAATATTTGTTCTTCTTATCGCTGCAGGCGCAGCTGCTACACTTCTTGCATTAGGAAAAAAACGCAAGAAAAATGATGAGCAGTAAAATGAAACAATTTTATAGCTTTTAAATTCAGATACCCTCGCCGTTTTGCGGCGAGGGTATCTTTTTGCGAAAGCTTCAGAGAGTTTAGGGGAGCTTGCTTACGGAAAAGTGCTCGAAGGATGAAGGAAAATGCTGTAGAATGTAAACTGAGTTTTGATAAATCTTGCTAAATCTATTTTTGTGCAACAAAATAGCTGTAAAAGTTTAAGCTGGACAAAATATCAGCAGGATGTAAAGAAGTTTTATGGAGGATTTTGAATGAAGAAAAGGATTTTTGCAGTAATCTCAGCTGTCACTGCATTGGTTATCGGTTTGTCGCCAATTTCAGGATTAGCTACCAGAGCTGCCAACGATAGCAGGATTAAAATTGATGTCACAGGAACTTATGAACAGACTACGGCCAGGAAAATGCTTGAAGATATCAATGCATTTCGTACCGGAAATGATGCCTGGTATTGGAATGAGAGCAATACGGAAAAGGTACAGTGTAAAGATCTTAAGGCATTGGAATATGATTATGAACTTGAAAAAACTGCAATGCAAAGAGCTATGGAGATAGCAGTTTATTTCAGTCATGAAAGACCTAATGGTACAGACTGTTTTACTGCATTTTCGCCTACTAATGGATTTGTTGGGGAAAATTTAGCCTTTGGATATTTTTCGGCAGAGGAGGCCTTTAAAGGCTGGCAGGAAACGAATAACCCATTTGTGGGGCAGGGACATCGCAGGAGCATGCTTGACCCTTGTTTTACCTGTGTTGCAATAGGACATGTAGTACGTGATGGTGTTGACTATTGGGTTCAGGAATTTCGCTCTGTGAATTTACAAAAAACAGCAACTAATGTCACCAATGCAACCAAAAATGTGAATGTAGAATTTCTTTTATCAAAGCTTAAATACAAAGCGACTCCTTCATCTATTAGAATGAAGTACGGGGATAATTATGATCTGAGTAATGTGAAAGAGTCTTTATATTGTGAAAATGATATAGATTTTCGCAGTGAAAAGCCATCGATTATTACAAAGCCGATTGATAACTTTTCGGTATCGGATAGTAATGTGCTAAAGGTAGACGGAAGTACACTTAAGGGTGTAGCAGCAGGTTCTGCGAACCTGACAGGATTACTTTCAGATAGAACAACGTACAGCATTCCTGTTAATGTCAATGCAGTTTCGCTGTCTGGAGCCACTGTTTCTTCAATAGGATATCAGGAATACACAGGTTCTTCTATTACACCGGCATTTACTGTTACGTTAAACGGTAAGACGCTTGTAGAAAATACAGATTACACCGTCGAATATTCGAATAATGTAAACGAAGGCTATGGGAAAATTACAATTACAGGAAAAGGCAATTATTCCGGAACAAAAACCACAAGCTTTGTGATATTAAAAAAATGCACAACCGGTAATAATTCTCAGGTTATTTTCAGGAATCAGGGCTATAATGATGGATCACAAAGCGGATTTGTAGAAGATGGTAGTGATGAGTCAGATTTAAAAGAAAAGAAGTCTGTAACTGCCACAAAAGTAAAAAGCTTTTCTCTTACTAAAGGTAAGAAATGTCTTACTGTAAAATGGAGCAAGGTATCCGATGTCAGTGGATATGAGATTCAGTATGCTAACTCAAAAAGCATGGATGGAGCAAAGATAAAATCTGCGAAGGTATCAAAGAGTAGCCTTAAAATCAAAAAGCTTAAGTCCGGAAAGAAATACTATGTCAGAATCAGAAGTTATAAAAAGGACGGAGAAGTGAAAGTTTATTCAGCCTGGAGCAAAATTAAAAAGGTAAAGGTAAAATAACCGAGGTACTTATAATACGAGTTACAAGCAAGATTGCGAATGATATTTGAAACTATCATAGAAATATATTAAGGCTGCCGTTCAGTTTAATTCTGATCGACAGCCTTTTGCTTATTTGCTTTTGTTTATTCATTTTTACTGATTCTCTCAAGCTCGATGATATCTGCTATCTGTTCGGGAGAGAGGAAACCATCATTCTGTTTTGGTAAAAACAGGCCTTCATCTATGGCATTTCCACTTTGGTTAAAGTATCCGTCATAGTCATCAGGAAAAGCTCCGGGATTCTTGGATATTTTCTTATTTCCCAAAGATGGTGCCCTATCAGGAAGTGAAGCGTTGCTCTTTGAGAAATCATTGGGTATCGAAGCGCTGGTAGCATGTATGACGCCACTTGCCCTTGATATGCCTGTCTGAACGGGCTGCTCCTCTGAAGCTTTTGGTTTAGTGTTCTTTTGCGCAGCATTTGAAGGGCTGTTATAAGCATCCACAAATCTCATCTGATGACCGCTTGCAGAGGAAGTCATTGAGCTTGCCTGCGGAATGGTATTGGCATTTATGTTGTTATCAGTGAGCTTTGTCTTTTTGCGTGGCTTCGATGAGCTGCCGGATGAACCGATGAGACTCTTAAGCTCATTCACATCACCCACAATTGATGAGATGAAATCAAGTTTCTTCTTAGTCTGCTCGGACGGATTGAAGTCTCTGCCTTCCAGCTCTGCAAGATCTGCAACCTGTCTCTTTGAAGTCTGGGTTGCTTTACCCGGTTGTTTCTTTAAATCATCCAGAGGATTAGCAGGCTTTTTGGGATATAACTTTTTGGCCTTAACCGGGGTTCTGTCCTCGATGGCTGCCAGTTCCTCTTCGTATTGCTGGTCAGGATCCTGACTGTCAAGGGACTTTGTAAGCTCTTTGGGTTCAGGGACATTCATGCCGGGCGTTCTATCTTCGATGAAAGTAACTTCTTCGAGATCCTTCTCTGCAATATAGGAGGGCTGATTTGCCTCATCTTCAATAGGATTCATGTCTGCCACGCGGTTGGCTCTGGCAAGCATGATTTCAGCTTCACTTCGCTCAGGGATAAGATCAGCTGCTTCATCCGGTGACATAAGCTGTGGCTCAAGATTCTCAGGAGCATTTTCTTTTTCAGGAGGAAGCTCCTGGTAAGTCTGCTGTTCCTGATAAGCGAGAGCAGTCTTTTTGGAAGGAAGCTTTTCATATTTGGAAGTTTTCTCCGTATCTGCTTCATCCTTTGAGGAATCATTGAGTTCCCACTTCCCTGAGTATTTATTCTTTTCATAATCTCTGGAAGCAGCAAGCTGAGGCACATAGTTCACAGGAATCTTCTTGCCGGAAGCGATGCCTTCATCAGGAGATTTGGCAGTATCGAGGATGTCGTCGACCTTGATGCCGAGCTTTTCCTTCTTCCTGCTGCGGATGAGAGTTACGAGATCTGCCCCCATGGAATCCAGTGTGCAGCCGATAGCCGGTTGATCGTTCATGGTGAAAATGCGGACTACCGTAGCTTCGCAGGCATAGAAATGGAAATATGCAGGATCATATCTGAAGGAAGCTATGACGTGATCTCCCACCTTAACAGAAGCATCTTTGTCAAGAATGAATGCGATTCCCCTCATGGAAATATCATAAACAAGAGCATTTCTGATGTCCTTGCTCTCACCGATCCTGATAACTCCGAGTCTGTCTATGTCGTAGCGCTCGGCAGCTCTGCGGTTTATGATTTTCCCTTCATCGGTGCATCTTATGAGATGGAACTTCCCATACTTTGTCTCGACAGGACCAATGCGATTAGCTTCGAATTCGTAGGACCTGCCGTCTCTCTTATTTACCGCTATGATCTTAGACAGACCTGAGAAGGTCAGATCCTCGTCAAAGTAGGTAAGGGAGTCAACAAGAAGCCCATCACTGACGCCAACTTCCGCCTTTGTAATAAGGAGAATGCCGTGACCGTTGATGGATGCATGAATTTTTATTTTTGAATCTTTCATTATGTCCTTTAGTTTCATATAAATATTTTATAACAACAAAAATACCTTCGCAATTACTAAAGGAAAACAGTTTTTATCCGATATATAGGTTGAGAATGAGGATGGCGGAGCTATCTTCCTTCGAAGTATTTAGCTGGGCAGACCCGTGATGGGTGTGCTCATTTTTTTTGAGCATGCAAGTCGACTTGGCGAGGCCTTTTCGAGTCTGGTAGAGTTTGCTTGAGCAGAGTACCGGCGAGATATTCCACGAGCTTAGTGCGAGCTTGCTGCAACATTTGGAGGGAAGTGCTTATGAGAATTACAGGCAGTACGGTTAACCTTGTTTCAGAAAGGAAGTATCAGGAAAACTACAGTATCACTAAGGAAAACGGAATAATGGCATCATCTTTAATCGGAGATGGCATCGGGAGCTTTAGAAAGCTTTTGACATCTACAGGAAAAGAGAATGGAGCAATAGAAGAGAAGAACAAAGGGACTAATCCCGGAATAGAACAGGAGGGGGAGAAACCTCTTTTTACAAATTATAATGCTGACGGCGGGTATGCTGTGCAGAATGATTCACCGCTCATGTCCAGAATGTCTGAGATTGAAAACATCAGGATGCAGATTATGGAACGGCTTTTGAACATCATGCAGATTCTTTATGAAGGTATGCCCTCGGGAAGCGGGAAAAGCAGAATGCAGGAATATATGAGGGGCCTTAGCGAAAAAATGAGTGCAGGGTCTTTTCAGTGGATGTCAGTGTCTACCACTACTTATGTCCATACAGTCTCGGAACAGACAGCTTTTTCTGCTCAGGGCATTGCCAGGACGGAAGATGGCAGGGAACTGAATTTTGGTGTGAATGTAACCATGTCGAGGCAGTTTTCAGAGGCTATTGGTGTCATGCATATAAGGCCGGCTCAGCTTATTGATCCACTAGTAATAAATGTAGGAAACGGAATAACAGGAATCTCTGATCAGACCTTTACTTTTGACCTGGATGCTGATGGCACTGAGGATGAGATAAAAAGCCTCGCACCCGGAAGCGGATTCCTTGCTTATGACAAAAATGGTGACGGAATAATAAATGATGGGAATGAGCTTTTTGGAACAAGAAGCGGTGACGGATTTGCAGAGCTTTCAGGATACAATCTTGATGGTAATGACTGGATAGATGAGAATGATGAGATCTATGAAAAATTACGTGTCTGGTGCAGAGATGAAGAGGGGCGTGAGACTCTTATGACTTTGAAGGAAGCCGATGTTGGTGCAATCTATCTTGGGCAGGCAAAGACGGAATTTACTTCTCAGGGAAGTGATTTTATGGTCAATGCACAGTTTAGGGCAAGTGGTGTTTTTCTAAGGGAATCCACAGGACAGGCAGGTACAGTTCAACAGATTGATCTGGCTAAAATGGCGTGACTACGTTTTACTGTTGAACAGTAACCAGTAATGACTATGTTAAAGCAATGTACTAAAGTTGACGGTTTTATGTTAAAATAATTCTAACTATATTTGTTGGGGGAGTATTACTTATGGGGACCAATCATAGAATCCATTTCGGATTCCTTTTTCACGTAAACTTCTATCATGCACACCTTGGGGATACTAACGATGAACGGGGCTTTGGAAGAGATTTATCCAGAATTCGTGAGATCCTGGAGGTTTTAAAAAAGGCTAATAATGACGGTCAGCCGGTGCAGGCGACATGGGATTTTGAAAATGATTATACGCTTGGAAGAATACTTCCATCACTTGGACCTGATGTAATTGACAGCGTCAAGGCGAGAATCAGGGAGAGAGGTGACGAGCTCGTTCTTTCAGGAAGGCATGCGAATCTTTTTGCCGGGATGACAGGAAAAGAACTGGCTTTTTCACTGCATTATAAGTCAAACGAGCTTGGAGAAACTTCAGATGTCCTTCGTGCGGAGGGAGATATTTTCACTCCTGCCATGATTGGAAGATTGAGGAAAGCCGGGATAAACACGGTCCTTCTTGGCAACAGTAATGTCGGACCTAATGCACTTTCAGGTGTTGGGAAGGAGTTTAGAAAGTCTGAGTATGCAACCTATAATCCCGGAACCTACAGGCATGGGAATAATTCTATAAATGTGATTCCTGTCTATACTCCCGCAGACTGGATCGAAGAGGGATCAATGACAAGATTTCTCAATAATCTTCATGCAAAGCAGATTTCAGGTGAGATCGAAGGTGATTTGTTTGTTCTTGCAGGGGCAGATGTAACAAGCCCATGGTGGGAACCTATGGAGATAAGGAGTCTTTTCAGAAAAGCTGCCGGGACTGAGGGACTTGCAGGATTTTTGAGAGCATTAAGAAAGCTTGATTTTGTTTCCTACAACACTCCGAGTGGTTATTTATATGATCATGCTCCTGTGTGCGAGATGTCGTTTTCGGGAGATGTGGGCTGCGGAACCAGCGGAGATCTGTCCAATTACGGAGAACTTCCCTATGACAGACTGATATGGACAAGAATTGAGAGAGCCCGTATGGGAAGTAAGATTTATAACGCAGAGAGGGTTTCAGATTCTCTTGCGGAACGTACAAAGCTTCTTTGTGCTTCAGATTTTGGACCTTTTTCACCGGCACCTGCCAGCGACAGATTTGCACATGCTAACAGGCTTTCAAAGGAAGTTCAGAAGATTGAGAGAAAAGCCATTAATTCAAAAGAGATGTCCATGAGAACAAGTGGGCGCCAGAGGCTTAACAACAGTGCTGCCGGAAAACATGCTTATTCCAGGAGAAAGGATGAAGAGGAGAGGAATTCTTTCATTATCATGAATCCTGCTGGGCAAAAGACTGTAACTTTTCAGCTTGCCATAGACAGTGGCATGTGTCCGAAGGTTTCAACTCTTGTGCTTGAATGTGATGAATGCCAGATAAATGCTTATACGGCAGTTGAGATGAGCAGGGAAAACGGATATGTGAATTCTGTTTTTGTGATCATGAGATTTGCCGAGGCTCAGGGAATCTACAAGATTTATTATCATTTTGACCGCACCGATATTCCAAAGGAACGGCATAAACCGCTTATAGAGCTTACTCCGGAAGATCATCCTGTTTTCCGTGCGGAAGGTGCCATGAAGAGACTTCTTGAGGCTCAGGGGAAATTAAAAAAGGAACCGGAGCCTGTAAAAGAGGAGAATAAAGCCGTGGCTGACCGCATTGCTGCCATGAACAGCGCAAAAAATGCAGGAAAAGGAGCGAGCCTTAACTCAAACGGAGAGAGGGAGAGCTATATTATCACAAGCCCCGGTCAGAAGCTCAAAATCGTTTTAAGCGGTACGGGAACCAGTAAAGGAAAAATCCGGGAGGTCTTCTACGGAGATGAGAGGATAGGTGATGAGCAGTTTTTATCTTCGTTTGTAAAAAGCGGCGGAAGCAGAAGTGAATTTATATGTGAGGATGTGACTGCTGCTGAATTCGCAGGAAAAGGCGATGGGGTGATGATAACCGGATCAGTTCATGCAAACGGTGAAAATGCTCCCGGAAAATATAAAATGCAGATAATTAAGACACCGGCACTTAAGGGTATCGATGGTATATTTATTCAGATGGATGTTACATATCCTGATGTTTCAGGGCATGGAGAGGCGGTGCTTGAGGAGGTTGCACCTTTTGAGATTTCGCCCCAGTATCGCGCCGGAGTCTCTGTCATAAGAAAGAGCTTTACAGGAGATGTGAGTGATTTTCCTGTTTCGGTTTTTGGAAAATCTGTCAGGGGAAATGATAATCTGCAGTCCTTTAACCATCAGCTTACAGCCGGTATAGTTGGAGCAAAGGGCGCTCTTTCGGGATTTCTTCTTGGAATGACGAGATCAGTCCTTGGGGGAATGGCGGTTTGCCCCGGGCGCCTCATGACGGATGGAGAGGGTCAGCACCTTAGTCTTAATCCCTATGGTACTTATGGTATACGTGAAAAAAAGTATCCCTCAAAGAGCGATGGCCTTTTGCAGAAATATGCGGACATGCTGATAAATGATAAGCCGGTCAACACGGCAGCTGCCTACAGCGGAGTAAGAGAAAGATTCTGCATGTGTCTTACAGGCTTTGGCGGCGCAAGACCCACGGAAACACTGGTAGCTGAGCTTTCAGCCTTTTGTGATGGCGCTGTTATCTGTGGTGACGAGACAGGAGTTATTCATCCGTTTGAAGGAGATAACGTTATTTTGCCAAGAGCATTTGCGGATATTCAGGGAGACAGCACAAGGCGCGAGGAGCCTGCTGCAGCCAAGCAGTTAAAGGCAGAGCTTGCCAGGTTTTTAAATCATCGTCGTAAATAGTATTGACGCAGATGGGAATTATTTGATATTGTTAACTAAGGCAAAGGCGCCATCCTGAAGGGAAAGTGTCTTTGCCTTTTTTATTCAATAGGAAATTCCTTCGGATTTCCTATTGAATAAAAAGCGCTCCGCTATGGATGCGACTGGTGCGCAGATGAATTTTGCAAGCTAAAGCTTGCGCGCACCAGCGCGCAAAGAGTCGCGAGCGACTCTTTGTTCTTATAATAATAATTAAAGCTTCGAATAGCTATTGCATAAAATAGTGCTCCGGAATGAGAGTACGGAAAAGAGGAAAAATGGGAAAGCTTACCAAAAAGGATATTTTCAGAATTGTTAATGAAGAAGATGTTGCATTCATAAGACTTCAGTTCTGTGATGTTTTCGGGACTCCGAAAAATATAGCTATAACAACAGGACAGCTTGAAAATGCACTTAATAACGAGTGTATGTTTGACGGTTCTGCTATAGAAGGTTTTACCGGAATGGAGGATGAAACATCTGATACAGCTTTGAGTGAAATGTATCTCTATCCTGATCTCGACAGTTTTCAGATATATCCCTGGAGACCACAGAGCGGTAAAGTTGCAAGAATGTTCTGTGATGTTTATACCGCAGACAGAAAGCCTTTTTCCGGGGATCCAAGAAGTATCCTGAAAAGAGTTCTTGATGAGGCAAAGGATATGGGACTTACTTTTAAAGCTGATCCTGAGCTTGAGTTTTTCCTGTTTGATCTTGATGATGAAGGACAGCCCACTACCGAAACCCATGAAAATGCCGGCTATTTTGATCTGGCACCTGCAGACCAGGGAGAGAATGTAAGACGAGATATTATCATGAACCTTGAGGAACTTGATTTTAATATAACCTCGTCTCACCATGAGATTTCTCCGGCACAGCATGAGATAGACTTTACAGAGGATGATGCCGAGAGGATGGCTGATATGATTATGACCTTCAAGATGGCGGTGAAGACAATCGCAAAGAGACACGGGCTTTATGCGACTTTCATGCCAAAGCCGAAGGAGGGCGTAAACGGCTCTGGTATGCATATCAATATTCTGTGCGAGGATGAGAATGGAAATGATATGTTTTCCGAGGAAGGCAGTCTTACAGATCTTGCAAAGGAATTTATAGCAGGTGTCCTTGATCATATTTGTGGTATGACGCTTGTGACAAACCCTGGTGTTAATTCTTACAAGAGACTTGTTCCAGGGTATGATGCGCCTGTGAATGTTTCATGGTCATCATCTGCAGCCAACAGGAGTGCACTTATAAGGATTCCGTCCATGATAGGGAAAAATGCGAGAATCGAGCTGAGAAATCCCGATGCAACCTGCAATCCTTATCTTGCTATTGCGCTTATTCTGGCAGCAGGTATGGATGGCATAAAACGAGGACTCACACCGCCTGAAGAATTAAAGGTGAATCTGAAAAACAAGACGGATGATGAGCTTAGAAAGACGAAGCTTTCAACTCTTCCCGAAACTCTTGGTGAAGCGATAGAGAGTTATCAGAAGGATGAATTTGTTAAGAAGGTTCTTGGCGATACGGTATATGATATATATCTTGATGCCAAGAGAAAAGAATGGAAGAATTTCCGCACCTGTGTAACACAGTGGGAAATAAGAGAGTATCTTAATAAACAGTAAAAAACGAGGAACCGGTAGTTGCAGAATATTATCTTGGCATTCGCAAAGCAGGAGGATGCGCTGAATTTCAAAAGTATATTGATGCGTGGCGGATTTGAGCCTGCCTATGTATGTCTGACCGGTGCACAGGCCCTTTCAGCAATGGAAAACCTGGGCAACGGTGTGATAATCTGCGGCTATCGCCTTGGAGATATGCTCAGTACGGAACTGTACGAGGAGATGTCTGAGTATTTTAAAATGCTTCTTATCGCCAGTAAATCAAAGGCTGACGATCTTGATTTTTATGGGAAAGACAATATTGTCTATCTTCCTACTCCCCTAAAAAAGGATGACCTTTTTTCAACTGTATCCATGATGATCGAGGGCGTTGCGACAAGACGCAAGAAGGTCAAAGAAAAACGCCGCTTTAGAAGCAGCGAGGATCAGAAAATAATTGACAGTGCAAAGTCACTCCTTATGGAGCGTCACAACATGACCGAGCCTGAAGCGCATAAATATCTGCAGAAGTGCTCAATGGACTCCGGAACCTCCCTCCTTGAAACCGCCGAAATGGTGATAGCACTTAAGTGAGCTCTTAGCGAGGTACTTTCGAGCTTAGAGCTCACTTAGTTCTGGCGAGCGAAGCGAGAGCAGAACTTCCTTGAAAAGCTTAGCGAGGTCTTTTCGAGCTTAGAGCATACATGGTCATTTCGAGCGAAGCGAGAGCAGAACTTCCTTAGAAATTTAGCGAGGTCTTTCGAGCATAGAGTTTACTTAGTTACTTAGTTCTGGCGAGAAAATCCCTCACTAATAATCGCACTCCGCCCATGGAATGTGGTATAATTTTATATATCTTTTGCGGAAAACGGAGGGCGGTTATGAATAACAGAGTTTTTCATGTAGATCATCAGATTGCCAGCAAAAATGTAGATGATTCGGTTACTGAGTGGACCAGGGTTGTCAAGTATGATGAGATCAACGGATATGAGAGATTATTTGGCGGCGAGCTTATGAGCTGGATCGATCAGATAGCAGGAACGGTTGCGCTTAGACATGCGGGTACACCGGTTACCACTGCTGCGATTGATAATATGCAATTCAAGCAGGCCATCAGACTTAACGATATAGTTGTGATACGTGGTCATATCACACACGTTGGACGTACATCAATGGAGGTTCGCGTAGATACTTATGTTGAGGACCTGAGGACTGGCATGAGACATGTTGTAAACAGAGCCTATCTCACTGAGGTATGCATCGATGAAGAGGGTAAACCCACGACCGTACCTTATGGTTTAAATGTGCGCACTGAGGCAGAGAGAGCAGAGTGGCAGGGCGCTGAAAAAAGAATAGAGCTTCGAGCCCAGAGAAGACGTGAAGGTTTTTGATAGTTTTATGAAAATATTTTGGGGCTTTCACTTGGGCACGAAAAAGTGTAAAATGGTTTCCTGCGTATCAAGTATACGCAGGATTTTAATTTAATAGGAATTCCTATGAATTTCCCGTTAAATTAAAAATGCTACTTAACAGAGTCTTTATAATCATGGAGTTTTTTGAGGGAATGAAGCTCTTTTGGTTATGTGATGTAATGGTTATAAAGCTTTTTAAGTGACTGAACTTGTGAGGGAATCATTAATAGAGGGACAGAGGATACAATGGATTATTTTGAAATCAAGTATCATCAGCAGAAAAGGCTGACGGATCAATTGATGCATGCTCTTGCTAGGGTTGCCGATGAAAATGGCAGGTACACTAAAGAGCATTCTGAAAGAGTGGCGCTGTATTCCATGGAAATAGCGCGTCGCATGGGGAAAAGCCGCAAGGAACAGTATGAGATTTATCAGATGGGACTCTTACATGATATAGGTAAGATCGGGGTCCCTGATGCAATCATAGCAAAGCCTGAGGGACTTCAATATGATGAGTATTGTCTCATGAAGAAGCATCCCATGATAGGAGCAAGGATTTTACAGGATATAACAGAGATTCCGGGACTTGCTGTAGGTGCCAGATGGCATCATGAGAGATTTGATGGGACCGGATATCCTGACGGGCTAAAGGGACTTGCAATACCTGAGGAGGCGAGGATCATAGGCGTCGCCGATGCTTATGATGCCATGAGTTCTGAGAGGAATTATTCGGGAGTCATGAAGCAGCAGAAGGTCAGAGAGGAGATCGAACACGGTAAAGGAACGCAGTTTGATCCAGATATAGCTGACATTCTTCTACAGATGATAGATGATGATAAGGATTATGTGATGAATTCAGAGATCCCGACATATATCCTGGAGGAATACTTCGCAAGAATGGAGTAGTCGGGTTACTGTTCAGACAGCTCTGCGCACTTGCTGCGCTGAGCGTGAGAATGTTCTACGTCTTGAATATAGGATTTGCCCCTTTGCCGAGGGCAACTGGAATGGGCAAATCCAGTTGCTGTGAGCACCGTAAGGAGTGAACAGTAACGTAGTCGGATATCAGGTATTTAATGACAGCAGCACTAGTGTTGAAATGTAGGGTGCATCGTGGTAAAATTTTAACGATGTGCCCTACATTTTTTGACACATACTACTAAGAATATGATTTATATAATCAGGAGGTACACTGATGAGTAAGAGTTTCGATGAAATCCTCGCTAAATTGAAGACAGCAAGTACTAAGAAGCTTGCAGTTGCATGTGCGCAGGATGAGCCTGTTCTTGAGGCTGTTAAGGCTGCTAAGGAGCGCGGAATTGCTGATGCGATCCTTGTAGGTGATAAGGATGAGATTGAGAGAATTGCCGGTGAGATGGGCATGGATCTTTCCCAGTTTGAGATCATCGATGAGAAGGATACTGTTGAGGCAGCAACTAAGGCTGTTCAGCTTGTTCACGATGGTAAGGCTGATATTTATATGAAGGGACAGCTTGATTCCAAGACATTCCTCAAGTCAGTTCTGAACAAAGAAGTAGGACTTCGTACAGGTCGTCCACTTTCTCATGTATGTGTATTTGAGATTCCGGGTATTGACCGTCTTCTTTTCCTTACAGACGTTGCTTTCATGCCCTATCCGACTCTTGAAGATAAAAAGGTTATTATTGAATATACAGTAAATGTAGCAAGAGCTTGCGGCGTTGAGTGCCCGAAGGTAGCTCCCCTTGCAGCAGTTGAAGTTGTTAACGATAAGATGCCTGTAACTGTTGAAGCAGCTGAGCTTACACGTCTCAACGAGGCTGGCGAGATCAAGAACTGCATCGTTGACGGACCTCTTTCCATGGACCTTGCAATCGATCCTTCTGCTGCTGAGCACAAGGCAGGTGCTAAGGATCGCAAGATTGTCGGTGATGCTGATATTCTTCTTTTCCCTGACATTCATGCAGGTAACCTTACATATAAGACAATCGTTCGTCTTGCTACTGTTAAGAATGGTAACATCCTTACAGGAACAAAGGCACCGGTTATCCTTACTTCACGTTCTGACTCTGTAGAAGTTAAGCTTAATTCAATCGCTTTAGCTGCTGTTGTTGCAGAGGATCAGAAAAAAGGAATTCTTTAATTATTAGTACAGGAAAAAGTATTTGAGAATCCAAAAAATTGAAACCCTCACAGAGTGTTGTGACTCATAGTTTTTTATAAGGCTATGACACATAGGAGGGGGAATAGGAGAGAAAATGATTAAAAGTTTAATTATAAATCCCGGTTCCACATCAACAAAGCTTGGTATCTTCGAGGATGAGACACTTAA
The DNA here is from genome assembly GCF_000701985.1 of Butyrivibrio sp. WCE2006. Lineage (NCBI taxonomy): Bacteria > Bacillati > Bacillota > Clostridia > Lachnospirales > Lachnospiraceae > Butyrivibrio > Butyrivibrio sp. WCE2006. The sequence continues at coordinate 16,818 of NZ_JNKH01000013.1, forward strand.
GATGGACGAGACTCTTCGTCATCCCACAGAGGAGATTGTCAAGTATGAGCATATTACAGACCAGCTTGGCTGGAGAAAAGAGCTTATTCTTAATTTCCTTAAAGAGAAGAATGAAGATGTTAAAACATTCAATGTTATCGTAGGACGTGGCGGGCTTGTTAAGCCTATTCCGGGCGGTACATATGAGGTTAATGATGCGCTCCTTAAGGATCTGAAGGAAGGTGTTCAGGGTGAGCATGCAAGTAACCTTGGCGGACTTCTTGCTAAGGAGATTGCTGATGAGATCGGCGTTCCTTCATACATCGTTGATCCTGTTGTTGTAGATGAGCTCTGCGATGAAGCAAGAGTTACAGGACTTCCGGAGATTCCGAGAGTTTCTATTTTCCATGCACTTAATCAGAAGGCAGTTGCCAGAAGATATGCTAAGGAAATCGGCAAGAAGTACGAGGATATCAATCTTGTAGTCGTACATCTTGGCGGCGGTGTTTCTGTCGGCGCTCATAAGAACGGACAGATCATTGACGTATTTAATGCTCTTGATGGTGATGGTGCTATGTCACCTGAGCGTGCAGGCGGTCTTCCTACAGGCGGACTTATCCGTCTTTGCTTCTCAGGTAAATATTCTGAGGCAGAGGTTAGAAAGATGGCAGTTGGTAAGGGCGGCTTTAATGCATGGCTCGGAACCAACGATATGAGAAATGTTATCAAGCTCAGAGATGAAGGTAACGAAAAGGCTAAGCTTGTTATCGATTCATTTATCTTCCAGCTTGCAAAGAATATCGGTTCTATGGCAGCAGTACTTGATGGTAATGTAGATCAGATCATTATCACAGGCGGTATCGCTTATAACCAGCCTCTCATGGACAGACTTACTGAAAAGGTTAAGTTTATCGCACCTGTTACAGTATATCCCGGTGAGGATGAGCTTCTCGCTCTTGCACAGGGTGCACTTCGTGTAATGAACGGCGAAGAAAAGGCTAAGATTTACGAATAAAAATAATCTTTTCATTATAATCAGTTATTAGGAAAAGCGTCAGTTAAGCTGACAAAAGAGGGATTTTGAACCCTTCCGGGCGTTATGCTCGGAAGGGTTTTTAAGAAGGGGAATGTATGAAGGTTTTTCTGGTAGAAGATGAATTTGTCGTGAGGGAAGGCATAAAAAACAATGTAGACTGGGAAGCGCATGGTTATGAGTTTTGCGGAGAAGCAGGGGATGGAGAGGTTGCCTATCCGATGATCCAGAAGCTTCAGCCGGACATTGTTATTACCGATATAAAGATGCCCTTCATGGATGGACTTACTCTTAGCCGTATGGTAAAGGAGCAGTTTCCATGGATAGAGATAATCCTGCTGACGGGGTACGAGGACTTTCAGTTTGCGCAGGAGGCGATTAAGATAGGTGTGTCCTGTTACCTGTCAAAACCGATTAGCGGTGAGAATCTTATCAGAGAGGTGGACAGTCTTGCTGAGAAGATAAATGAAAAGCATCGGGAGCGCGAAGTTAAAAAGCGCTATGAAGAAGAAATGAAGGAACGGACGGAGTATGAGAAGCAGGAGCTTTTTAATGATCTGATTTCCGGCAACAAGGGGCTTTCGGAAATACTTGAAAGTGCCAAGAAGCTTGATGTGGATCTTACTGCAATAAGATTTAATGTGATCCTGTTTAAGGTGTGGTCCACAAGGCATGATGCCTACGAATACTCCCAAAGCGTTGTTGAAATAGAAAAAGGTGTCAGGGATATAGCTGACAAAATGAGTGCGGTTTTCTTTGATCTTGGAGTTGAAGGAGCAGCACTGTTATTCAGAGGGGATGATGATGAGTCCCTTGATAAGAATATTGAAGAGAGCATAAATATGATGAAGTCTCTTTTTGATGACTATCATCATATAAGATATTTTGGCGGAGTGGGGCAGAGCGTCGGAAGAATTTCAGATATTCCCGTCTGCTTTACCTGGGCCAGCAGGGCATTTGCCCATATGTATCTGACTGAGGATAATGGATTTTTGATAGGTTCTGAGGAACAGCTTCAGCCCGGCAAAAATGACGTGGTATTGTCTGAGATAGACCCAAGACATATAGACCGGAAGCTTATCAAGGAGTTTTTGAGAAGAGGAGACCCTTCGGAGACAGAGTTTTTTGTTGAAGAATTTATAAACGGAATGGGGAAGGGTGCCATAAGATCCACACTCCTTAGGCAGTATATCGCCATGGATGTGTATTTTTGTGTGGTAGATTTTCTTGAGAACGAGCTTTTAAAGGATGAGAGACCTGAGAATCCCACGCCGGAGGTTTTGGCGGATGAAGGCAGGACCAGGCAGTATATAGTCAGGATAATCAGCAGGGGAGCGACCTTAAGGGATGATGACTCCAAGGGACATTATCACGATGCGGTAAATCTTGTTATGTCATATATTGAAGAGCATTATACCGAGGATGATCTGTCACTTAATAAGCTTGCGGCTCATGTAAATTTTTCACCAAATCATCTGAGTGCTGTTTTTAGGCAGCAGACGGGACAGCCCTTTATCAAGTATCTTACTGATTATCGTATGAATGCTGCAAAGGACCTTCTTAGAACAACATCGAAAAAGAGTAATGAAATAGGGCTTCTTGTTGGTTATAAGGATCCACACTATTTTTCATATCTCTTCAAAAAGACGCAGGGGATCACGCCGACTCAGTATAGGGGAGGGAATCGCTCGGAGGAGGGCTGATGGCTAGTGAAAAAGTTATGAGCAAAAATGCAAAAAAAGGGCATTCCAAGCTGGCCAACCAGATTCGAATATCCTATCTGATACTGCTCTTACCGGCTATACTTTTTACTGCATACGCTTACTATACTCTTTATATGATCAACGAGCGTTATGATGAGATGCTTGGTTCGGTGGTGACTGCCAGTGAGTTCAGTCTTGATTTTAAAGAGGACTTTGATTACGAAACGTACCTTCTTATTGTTGGTAATGTCAAGCTTGAGAATTCCAAGCTTCCCCAGTATCTGACGGATGCACGCAAGGTTGTGGAAAATCTTGAAGACTTTACAGATGATGCTGACAATAGGGGCAGGCTTGAGAGCGCGGCAAAATATCTGGATAATCTAGAGGCATATCTTCAGAGAATAGAAGAGAACATGAGCTATGAGGACAGGTATGATGACAATATGACTATCTGGGAGAACGATGTTCAGATAGTTACAGCACTTTTACAGGAAACCATAAATGAGTATGTTTACTATGAGAATAAGCAGTTGCAGACAGCCCAGATAGAATCGAGACAGTTCTATATGAACATTGTTAAGATATCTATGGGTATGGTTGCTTTTATAGTTCTTTTTGTCATGCTGATGTCTTTTCTGGGGCCTGTTTTGATCACAAGGCCTATCGAGGAACAGGTTAAGCAGGAACAAAAGCAACTGCGGAAAGCGGAATTTGAGCTGCTGCAGGCTCAGATAAATCCTCACTTTTTATATAACACACTTGATGCCATAGTCTGGTCTGCTGAGGCAGGCAATCAGAAGCAGGTTGTGAGTATGGTGGGGAGTCTGTCCGAGTTTTTCAGAAGCTCCCTCAACAAGGGTAAGGAAATTGTAACGATTCGTGAGGATTTGCAGCATGTAAGAAGTTATCTTGAAATCCAGCAGATTAGATATCAGGATATCCTTACTTATGAGATTAATGTGCCGGAGGAAATCTATAAATATACTATCCCGAAGATAACCATCCAGCCTGTGGTTGAAAATGCTTTGTACCACGGAATCAAAAATAAAAGAGGTGGCGGAAAAATCATAGTAACAGGCGGAGAGCTTGATGATTGTGTGCAGATTACTGTAAAAGACGATGGCATAGGAATGTCAGAGGAAAGGCTTAATGAGATTCGAAAGAGTTTAAAACTCGATAAGCCGGAAAGTGATACCATTTATGGTCTTTATAATATAAATCAGAGAATAAAGCTTTCTTTTGGGGACGAATATGGTATTGGGATAGACTCTACTGAAGGAGTCGGAACCGTGACAAATATCCGTCTGCCGAAAATCTTAACTGAAATCGTAAAAAAATGAAACAGAAATAAAAAAGTGTAAAAAAACCAACTTTAATGCATTTTTTATTCAATGGTTTTTTGAACATGGAAGATTAAAATAGTAATTGTTAAGGGAATGGTTCCCTTAATAATTACTTTTTTTAATTAGGAGGAAAAAAAGTTATGAAGAAAAAGGTATTGTCAGTATTAATGGCATCAGTTATGACACTCAGTCTTGTTGCTTGTGGCGGTGGCGCAAAGCAGGAGACAACTACAGCTACAGAGACACCTGCAGCTGAGGAAACCAAGACAGAGGAAAAGGCTGAGGAGCCTGCAGCTGAGGAACCGGCAGCTGAAGAGACTGCAGAAGAAGAAACTGCAGCTGAGGAAACAGCTGAGGAGACTACAACAGCATCTGGTGACCTTATTAAGGTTGGTATCATTAACAACGATCCTAACGAGTCCGGCTATCGTACAGCAAACGATGCTGACTTAAAGGCAATGTTTACAGAAGCTAACGGCTATGATGCATCCTTCGCTTACAGCTTAAAGAATGATGAGCAGATTGCAGCAGCTCAGACATTCATCCAGGATGAAGTTGACTACCTTCTTCTTTCTGCAGCTGATACAGCAGGCTGGGATTCAGTTCTTCAGGATGCTCAGGCAGCAGGCATAAAGGTTATTCTTTTCGACCGTACAATCGATGCTGATCCCAGTCTCTACGAGGCTTCAATTGTATCTGATATGGCAAAAGAAGGTGAGATGGCAGTTGAGTGGCTTGCAGGCCAGGGGCTTGATGAGTACAACATCATTCACATTCAGGGTGTAATGGGTAGTGCAGCTCAGCAGGGCAGAAGTGGTGCTCTTAGTGATAAGGCAGCAGCTGAAGATAACTGGAATCTCGTAACACAGCAGACAGCTGAATGGAACGCAGAGAAAGCACAGCAGATCGTTCAGTCAGTTATCGATGCAGGCACACCTTTCAACGTAATCTATGCTGAGAACGATGATATGGCTAAGGGTGCAGTTGCAGCACTTGATGCAGCAGGCATCTCACACGGTGTTGGCAAAGACGTAATCGTTATGGGTTATGACTGCAACAAGTGGGCACTTGAAGAGCTCCTTGCTCAGAACTGGAACTATGATGGACAGTGCAATCCTTTCCAGGCTAGCTACATTGATGAGATAATCAAGACTCTTGAGAGCGGACAGACTCCTGCAGAGAAGACAATCATCATGGATGAGAAGGGCTTCGATGCTGAGACAATCACTCAGGATGATGTTGATAAGTATGGTATTTAATTTAGCGATAAAAATATAATAGCCAAGTTTTTAGAGCGGTGCGGAATGTCCGCACCGCTCTTGGTTTAAGCAAAGCACTTGACGAGGAATTATCAAGTCTGGTGTGAGCTGCAAGCCAACTTACAGAGGTTAGTTGAGCTTGATTGAAGGTAGAGCAGAAGAACGAAGGAAAGAGGTAGACCGGTGGAAGAAAACAGAGTGCTGGAAATGCGAGGAATCAACAAAAGCTTTCCGAATATAAAGGCATTACAGAATGTGGATTTTTCACTAAATAAGGGAGAAATTCATGCACTTATGGGGGAAAACGGAGCCGGGAAGTCAACTCTGATCAAGGTTCTCACAGGTGTTTACACAAAGGATGAAGGAACCATCAGTCTTGACGGACATGGAAAAGTTACCATACATTCACCGCAGGATGCACAGAAGTATGGTATCAGCACCGTTTATCAGGAAATTACACTTTGCCCTAATCTTACAGTAGCTGAGAATATGTATATAGGGCGTGGTGATGCCAAACTCACGAATTGGAAGAAGATGAATGAGGATGCAGACAGAATTTTGCAATCTCTTGAAATTCCGGCAAAGGCTAATCAGCAGCTTTCGAATTGCTCTTTGGCAGTTCAGCAGATGGTTGCGATAGCAAGAGCAGTAGATATGGATTGTAAGGTTCTGATTCTGGATGAGCCTACATCATCTCTTGATGAGCAGGAAGTTGAGAAACTGTTTGGTCTCATGAGAGATCTTAAGAGCAGAGGCGTCGGCATCATCTTTGTAACACATTTCCTGGATCAGGTGTATGAGGTATGTGATAAGATAACAGTTTTACGAGATGGAAAGCTTGTAGGAGAGTATGAGATAAAAGATTTGCCGAGGGTTAAGCTGGTTGCGAAAATGCTCGGTAAAGAGATGGATGATCTCTCTGATATCAAGGGAGAGGGTGGAAACTATGAAGGTCCCGACGGAGATGAAAAGGTATTTGAAGCAACCGGTCTTCAGAGTAATGCGGGCATAAAGCCTTTTGATTTCCACATTAAGAAGGGTGAAGTCAACGGATTTACAGGCCTTCTCGGATCAGGAAGAAGTGAGTGCGTAAGAGCAATTTTCGGTGCAGACAGAGTGATTGGCGGTACAGTGAAAATGCACGGTAAGGAAATAAAGATTTCCAATCCGCTTGATGCTATGAAGCATGGTATAGCATATCTTCCTGAAAACAGAAGAGGTGATGGAATCATTGGCGATCTGTCGGTTAAGGAAAATATTGTTCTTGCACTTCAGGTGCTGACGGGATTCATGAAGCCGTTCAGCAAGGCTCAGGTCAATGCCTTTGCAGATGAATACATTAAGAAACTCAATATTAAAACAGCTTCTGCTGAGACTCCTATTAAATCACTCTCAGGTGGTAATCAGCAGAAATGTATTCTTGCAAGATGGCTTTTGATGCATCCTGAATATCTGATCCTTGATGAGCCTACAAGAGGTATCGATGTAGGAACAAAGGTTGATATACAGAAGCTTGTTCTTGAACTTGCCAAGGACGGAATGAGTGTTACATTCATTTCTTCTGAGACTGATGAAATGTTAAGAACATGTTCAAGACTGGTTGTCATGAGAGACAGAAAGGTTGTAGGTGAGCTCACAGGAGAAGACCTTACACAAAATAAGATAATGAGTACGATCGCGGGGGATAAGTAAGATATGAGTAAACAGATGACTAAAAATGAAGGGGGCTTCTTAAGGAAGCTGATGGGTAATCAGTTGTTTATTCCGATTCTGGCACTTTTACTCCTGGCGGTAATAAACCTGATAAATGATCCCGGATTTTTCAAAATAACACTTGGAACTAATAACGCAGGTAATCCGGTTCTGTCGGGTTATCTGATAACAATTCTTGATTACGGCTCAGAGCTTGGAATTCTTGCAATCGGTATGACACTTGTAACTGCTGCTTCCGGCGGACAGGATATTTCAGTTGGTGCAACTATAGCAATCGCAGGATCTGCAATGCTTAGAGTCCTCTGTGGAGGAACCTCAAGACCTACTGAGCTTGCGGCACCTATCTTTGTGGCATTTATTGTTGCATGTATCGTGGGAATGCTTTGCGGTGCGTTTAATGGAATGCTGGTTGCGGTCTTCAAGATTCAGCCTATGATAGCGACTCTGATTCTGTTTACGGCAGGTCGTTCGATAGCAGCCTGGATCAACAATAATGAGCTTCCTATTGTTCCTGATCCTAAATTTTCATATTTTGGAAGCTTTATTCCGGGAATTCCGATTCCGACAACAGTTTTCATAGTTATTGCATGTGTGGTTGTGATCGCTCTTGTGCTTAAGTTCACAACACTTGGTCTGTATACTCAGGCTGTTGGTATAAACGAAGGAGCTTCAAGACTTAATGGTATAAATCCTACATTTATTAAGTTCCTCAGTTTTGTAATTCTTGGACTTTGCGTAGCGGTTGCTGCTTTGATAAAGGTAAGCCGTCTTTCAACCATTAACTATTCAGTTATTGCAAAGGATATAGAGATGGATGCTATCCTTGCGGTAGCCCTTGGCGGAAATTCGCTTTCAGGCGGTAAGTTTAACATGTGGGCATCTATTCTGGGCGCATATGTTATTCAGTTCCTGACAACAACTCTTTACAAATTTAATGTTCAGTCTGATGCACTTGCAGCATATAAGGCAATCGTAGTAATTGTTCTCGTTGTTTTCTCAGCTCCTACAGTCAGAGAATATATGAAACAGCTGGCAAAGAAGGTTGCACCTGCAAAGAAGGAGGTGGCCTGAATGAAAAACGAAAAATCAAAATCCGGCTTCTTTGGGAGAATGAATGACACCAATCTGCTTTTAACAATTACTATTGTGATTTTCTTCCTGATGTACATTGGTGCAATAGTATTTCAGGGCGGAGGATTTACCAAGCCGCAGATGTTTTTCAACATATTAAATGCCAATGCAGCTCTAATAATCACAGCCTGCGGAATGAGCGTTGTAATGATTTCCGGCGGTATCGATATTTCAGTCGGCGGCGTGGTTGCTCTTGTTTCCATGTGCTGCGCTGTATATCTTGACCATCATGATGGAAGTGTATTCGGGTCAATACTTATCGCTCTTGGAATAGGACTTGCCTATGGCCTTGTTCAGGGATTCCTTGTGGCTTATCTGGACATACAGCCATTTATCGTGTCACTTGCAGGAATGTTCTTTGCAAGAGGTATGACAACTATAGTTAACACAGCACCTTTCAACGTGGCAGACGAAGAGTTCACCGCACTTAAGCTTACAAGAATTTTCATACCCGGAATGGGTACAACAAATAAAAAGGGCATATATGTTCCTGCATATGTTGAAATCGGTGTTATAGTTGCACTTCTTGTAGTAATTATCCTGTTTGCAGTGCTTCGCTGGACCAGACTTGGCAGAAATTTCTATGCAGTCGGCGGCAACAAACAGAGTGCATTGATGCTTGGTATTAATGTCAAAAAAACCAAGTTCCTTTCACACCTGATATGTAGTATACTTGCTGGTATTGGCGGTTATGTTTATTTCCTTCATGTTGGCTCAGGTTCAGCCAGTCATGCAATGGGTATGGAAATGAATGCCATCGCATCATCAATCATCGGCGGAACAATGCTGACCGGTGGTGTCGGTAATATTATTGGAACACTTTTCGGAGTGCTCTCTCTTAGTACTATTCAGAATATTGTATCATCAGCCGGACTTGATCAGGCATGGTGGACCGGTATTACAATAGCAGCTATGCTTTGCATATTCCTTCTTATTCAGAGTATAGTAATGGCACAGAAGAAAAAAGCACTTAAGGCATAAGAATGAGGACTATATGAAAAAAATTGCTGTTTTTACAGCTATCACGCTCCTGCTTCCGGTACTTCTCGCCGGCTGCGGGAGCAGTGTCATTAAGGAAGAAAATAAAGTTGAAACCGTGAGCGAAGAGCTTCTGACAGTTGGATTTTCACAGCTTGGTGCAGAGTCTGACTGGCGAAATACCAATACTGTTTCGATGCAGGAGGCGCTGTCTAAGGAGAACGGTTTCAATCTTGTATATAAAAACGGACAGCAGAAGCAGGCAAATCAGATAACGGCTGTTAGGATGTTTATCCAGCAGGGGGTTGATTATATTGTGCTTGCACCTGCCACAGAGACCGGGTGGGACATAGTTCTTGCGGAGGCAAGAGATGCGAATATTCCCGTAATACTTGTGGACAGGAGAGTTGATGTTTCGGATAAAGGGCTTTATTCCTGTTGGGTTGGCTCGGATTTCGAGCTTGAAAGTAAGAAAGTAACGGCATGGCTTAAAGCTTTTTCAGACAGGAGAAATATTTCTCCTGAAAATATACATATAGTAAATATTCAAGGGTCCATAGGATCTACTGCTCAGATCGGACGCACCAGAGGACTTGCCAATGCTGCGAGGGAGTATGGCTGGGATCTTTTAACCGAGGCAAGCGGAGATTTTACGGAAAATAAAGGCAGAGAAGTTATGGCTGCCCTGCTGAAAGGCCATGATAATATCAACGTGGTTTATTGTGAAAACGATAATATGGCAATAGGAGCTATCGATGCGATAGAAAGTGCCGGCAGAAAAGTTGGGCCAAATATTCTTAATGGCGATATCATGGTAGTTTCTTTTGACGGCGTAAATGAACAATCGCTGGATTATTGCAGAGAAGGGAAAATTTCCTGTATAGCAGAGTGCAATCCTTTACACGGACCAAGAGTAAGGGCACTTATTGAAGCACTTCAGGCCGGTGAAACACCTGAAAAATTCAATTATGTGGATGAGCGTATATTCAGCTCTCTCGATATAGTTGATAACATAAGTGTTGATGGGATAACCTACGATGTTGAGGAACCATGAGCTTTGGCAGGGTTGATTATATCCTTGTTATTTGCTAGAATGACATTTGTGATTTTGTCTTTATAGAGTAGGAGGCGAATCAGCTTCCTATTTTTTATGTGCAAAAACGTAATATATTTATGGAGCGATAAGAAATGAGCATTATTGATAAGATCATTGGTACGCATAGTGAGCGTGAGCTTAAGCGCATTCAGGGAACGGTTGATAAGATCGAGAGTCTTCAGCCTGATATGAAGAAGCTTTCTGATGCGGAACTTAAGGCTAAAACCGATGAATTCAAGAAGAGACTTGAGAATGGCGAGACACTTGACGATATCCTTCCTGAGGCATATGCAACTGTCCGTGAGGCAGCTTGCAGAGTGCTTGGAATGGAGCACTTCCGTGTACAGCTTATAGGTGGCGTGATCCTTCATCAGGGTCGTATCGCAGAGATGCGTACCGGTGAAGGTAAGACACTGGTGGCTACACTTCCTTCATACCTTGACGCACTTGCAGGCAAGGGTGTTCACGTGGTAACAGTTAATGATTACCTGGCTAAGCGTGATGCTGAGTGGATGGGTAAGGTACATGAATTCCTGGGCCTGACTGTCGGAGTTGTACTTAACAGCATGACCAGTGAAGAGAGACAGGCTGCATATAACTGCGACATTACTTATGTTACAAACAATGAGCTTGGATTTGATTATCTTCGTGACAATATGGCTATCTACAAGGAACAGTGCGTTCTCAGGGGATTGAATTACGCTATCATCGATGAGATAGACTCAATTCTTATTGACGAAGCCCGCACACCTCTAATTATTTCAGGACAGAGTGATAAGTCTACCAAGCTCTATGAGGCGTGTGATATTCTTGCTAAACAGATGACCAGAGGCGCAGACATGGAAGAGTTTTCCAAGATGGATGCCATCATGGGAATCGAGCAGGAGGAGAGTGGAGACTTCATCGTAAACGAGAAGGACAAGCTTGTGAACCTCACTGCACAGGGTGTTTCTAAGGTCGAGAATTTCTTCAGAATAGATAACCTTGCTGATCCTGAGAATCTGGAGATTCAGCATAATATTATTCTTGCTCTTCGTGCAAATAACCTTATGTTTAAGGATCACGATTATATCGTAAAGGACGATGAAGTACTTATCGTTGATGAATTTACCGGTCGTGTTATGCCCGGACGTCGCTATTCTGACGGCCTTCATCAGGCTATTGAGGCTAAGGAGCATGTTAAGGTTAAGAGAGAGAGTAAGACTCTTGCTACGATCACATTCCAGAACTTCTTCAATAAATTTGAAAAGAAGTGCGGTATGACCGGTACAGCTCTTACTGAGGAAAGAGAATTCCGTGATATCTACGGAATGGACGTTATAGAGATTCCTACAAACAAGCCTGTAATCCGTAAGGATCTTCAGGATGCTGTTTATAAGACCAAGAAGGAAAAGCTTAATGCAGTAGCAGATGCGGTTCAGGCTGCGCATGAAAAAGGACAGCCGGTTCTCGTAGGTACTATCACTATTGAATCTTCAGAGGAAGTTAGTAAGCTTCTTAAGAAGAGAGGTATTCAGCATAATGTCCTGAATGCCAAGTTCCATGAGATGGAAGCTCAGATAGTTGCTGAGGCAGGAAAACACGGTGCTGTTACGATCGCTACTAACATGGCAGGTCGTGGTACTGATATTAAGCTTGATGATGAGGCTGTTGCAGCAGGTGGTCTTAAGATCATCGGTACAGAGCGTCATGAAAGCAGACGTATTGATAATCAGCTCCGCGGACGTTCAGGTCGTCAGGGAGATCCCGGTGAATCTAAATTCTATCTTTCACTTGAGGATAATCTCCTTAGATTGTTTGGATCAGAGAGACTTATCTCAATGTTTAACTCTCTTGGTATTCCTGAAGGTCAGGAGATTGAGCACAAGGCTCTTTCAAAAGCTATCGAGTCAGCTCAGAAGAAGATTGAGGATAACAACTATGGAATCCGTAAGAACCTTCTTGAGTATGACCAGGTTAACAATGAGCAGAGAGAGATCATCTATGATGAGCGCAGACGAGTTCTTAACGGAGACAGCATGCGCGATACTGTTTACAAGATGATCACTGATATAGTAGAGGATTCAGTTGAGACTGTAGTAGGTGAGGTTACTGATTCAGATGAATGGAATCTCTCAGAGCTTAACGAGCTCCTGCTTCCAATAATTCCGCTTAAAAAGATCAATCGCGGACGTATTACCAAGCTCACAAAGAATGGTCTTAAGCAGCAGCTGAAGGAAGAGGCTGTGAAGCTTTACGAGGAGAAGGAGGCTGAGTTCCCTGAACCCGAGACCATCCGTGAGATTGAGCGAGTAATTCTTCTTAAGGTCATCGACAGAAAGTGGATGGACCACATTGATGATATGGATCAGCTTCGTCAGGGCATTGGCCTTCAGGCTTTTGCACAGAGAGATCCTAAGATAGAGTATAAGCTGGCAGGCTTTGAGATGTTCGACGAGATGACACGCAACATCAAAGAGGATACTGTAAGACTTCTGTTCCATGTTCACATCGAAGAGAAGGTTGAGCGTGAACAGGTTGCAAAGGTTACAGGAACCAATAAGGATGACAGTGTTGCCAAGGAACCGACAAAGCGTATGGAGGCAAAGGTTTATCCTAATGATCCCTGCCCTTGCGGAAGTGGTAAGAAGTACAAGAACTGCCATGGCAGAATGCAATAAATAAAGCTCCACTATGGATGCACACTCACACGAGAGAAATATAGTTGCTAAAGCAACCGCGCTCTGCGCGAGAATTTCGCGAGCGGAATTCTAATTTTATGGAAGGATATTAGTATGGTAATTTTAGATCAGATGAAAGTTGAACTCTCTAACCAGCGTAGCACATTAGATGAGGTTACAGGTTCACTTGACCTTGATTCAAAAAAGAAGATGATTGAAGAGTTGTCCCGTGAAATGGAAGAGCCGAACTTCTGGGATGATGCAGAAAAAGCTAACAAGAAGACTAGAAATCTGAAAAACATGCAGGATCTTGTAGCATCTGTAGAAAGTCTTCATAAGCAGTATGATGACATCATGGATCTCATTGATCTTCAGAATGCTGAAGGTGTAGATGATGATGACATGGCTGCTGAGATCAGAGAAGAGCTTGATAACTTTGAGGATACCCTCGAAGAGATAAGAATCAATAATCTTCTCAGCGGAGAGTATGATAACTGCAATGCAATTCTCAGACTGGCAGCAGGCGCAGGTGGTACAGAGGCTTGTGACTGGTGCAACATGCTTTACCGTATGTACACCAGATGGGCTGAGAGAAAAGGCTTCAAGATTGAAGTTCTTGATATTCTTGACGGAGATGAAGCAGGTCTTAAGTATGTTCAGTTCCAGATTGATGGAACAAATGCATACGGACTTCTCAAATCTGAGAAAGGCGTGCACAGACTTGTTCGTATCAGTCCTTTCAATGCTCAGGGTAAGAGACAGACTTCTTTTGTATCACTTGATGTAATGCCTGATATTGAAGATGACCTTGATGTTGAGATCAATCCTGAAGACCTGAGAATTGACACATATCGTTCAAGTGGTGCCGGCGGACAGCATATTAACAAGACTTCATCTGCTATTCGTATCACACACCTTCCTACAAATATAGTAGTAACTTGTCAGAATGAGAGATCTCAGTTCCAGAATAAAGATAAAGCCATGCAGATGCTGAAGGCTAAGCTTTACATGTTAAAGCTTGAAGAGCAGCAGGCCAAGATTGACGGCATTCGTGGTGAGGTTAAGGATATTGCCTGGGGAAATCAGATTCGTTCTTATGTTCTTCAGCCTTACACAATGGTAAACGATACCAGAACCGGTGAGAAAAGTTCAAATGCTGACGGAGTGCTTGATGGAGATCTTGATCCTTTTATCAATGCATATCTTAAGTGGCTCGCTACCGGCGGTAAACCGGTAGGGGATTCCGATGAAGAATAATCCGGTTTGATTCTTGATAGTAGAGAGAAAAAGCGGATTATACGTATTTGTAAAAATTTCGGTTGACAAATTTTTAAAATAATGATTGACATATAATAAAAAATGTGATAACTTATCAAAGGTCGTTATGACCAGCCGAAGACAGTAGGTGTCATTTAAATGACGTAAGCAAAGCGCCTACCGAGGAAAAAGTATTATATGACTTTTACACCTCTTGTCTTTGTGATAAGAGGTTTTTCTTTGGCGGTAAATTCTATAAGGAGGTAAAAAGATGGCAAAGGTTGAATTAAAACAGCCCATAGTAAAAGAGATTTCTGATAAGATTCAGAACGCTCAGGCACTTGTACTTGTAGATCACCGTGGTTTAACTGTTGCTGAGGACACAGAGCTTCGTAAAAAGCTTCGTGCTGAGAACGTCAGCTACAAGGTTTACAAAAATACGATGATGAACTTCGCATTCAAGGGTACAGATTTTGAGCAGCTCGCTGATCTTCTTAACGGACCTAGCGCACTCGCTATTTCTGAGACAGATCCTGCAGCTCCTGCTCGTGTACTTGTTGAGTTTGCAAAGAAAGCAAAGGCTCTTGAGGTCAAAGGTGGTGTGATTGAGGGAAAACTGTATGATGCAGATGCCCTTAAGGAGATCGCTATGATCCCGCCCAAGGATCAGTTGCTTTCCAAGTTGCTTGGTTCTATGCAGTCACCTATCGCAAACTTCGCACGTGTCGTTAAACAGATCGCTGAGAAGAAGGCAGAGGGTGGCGAGGCAGCTCCCGCAGAGGAAGCTCCTGCAGCAGAAACAGCTGAGGCTCCTGCTGAAGAGGCAGCAGCTACAACAGCTGAGTAATTACTATTTTTTAATGAAAATCAACTTATTTTTAATGGAGGTAAATAATAATGGCAAAGTTATCTACAGCAGAGATTATCGATGCAATCAAAGAGTTATCAGTTCTTGAGCTTAACGATCTTGTTAAGGCTTGTGAGGAAGAGTTCGGCGTATCAGCAGCAGCAGGTGTTGTTGTAGCAGCAGCAGGCGGCGCAGCAGCAGCTGAGGAAGAGAAGACTGAGTTCAACGTAGAGCTTACAGAAGTTGGCCCTAACAAGGTTAAGGTTATCAAGGTTGTTCGTGAGATCACAGGTCTTGGACTTAAGGAAGCAAAGGATCTTGTAGATAATGCTCCTAAGATGATCAAGGAAGGCGCTTCTAAGGAAGAGGCTGATGACATCAAGGCTAAGGTTGAGGCTGAAGGCGCTAAGGTTACTCTTAAGTAATCTTGTCTACTTCAAAGTCAAGCATGTAAATAAAAAAGAAAGCTACTTGCAAGTTTACTTGCGAAGTAGCTTTCTTTTTTATTTACATATTTGACGCGAAGCGTCAAATGAGGAATGCGAAGCATTCTGAGTGTGCTTGACTTTGCGAAATTATTAAAAAAATATTAAAAATCAATACTTGACTTTTTGAAAAATTCTGCTTGACGTGAAAAAAAGTTTATTGTAGAATGGATGATGCACTATTGTGGAGTGGTAGGCATTTTGCGCGCTTTTTTAGAATACGCATGCCTGACTACTAAATAAAAAATAAGAACGGGGTGAATGTCAATGGAAAAAAACAGATTGCATCCTATTGGTACTGGTAAGAATGTACGTATGAGTTTCCAGCGCCAGAAGGAAGTCCTGGAGATGCCGAACCTGATCGAAGTTCAGAAGAACTCTTATCAATGGTTCCTTGACGAAGGTCTTAAAGAGGTCTTTGACGATATCTCTCCTATTGAGGATTACAGCGGCAAGCTGAGTCTTGAATTTGTTGATTTCAAGTTATGTCCTGATGAAATCGATAAGAACAAGAATACAATCGAGAAATGTAAAGAGCGAGATGCTACATTTGCAGCACCGCTTAAGGTTATGGTTCGCCTTAACAACAAAGAGAGTGGAGAGATTGCTGAACACGAGATTTTCATGGGCGATCTTCCGCTTATGACAGCAACCGGTACATTTGTAATCAACGGAGCAGAGCGTGTTATCGTCAGCCAGTTGGTACGTTCCCCTGGTATCTATTATGATATAACCCGAGATAAGGTTGGTAAGAAGCTGATCGCATGTACTGTTATACCTAATCGTGGTGCATGGCTCGAGTATGAGACAGATTCCTATGATGTTTTCTATGTAAGAGTAGACAGAACCAGAAAGGTTCCGGTTACTGTACTTATTCGTGCACTTGGAATCGGCTCTAATGAAGAAATTGTTGACCTGTTTGGTGATGAACCCAAGATTCAGGCCAGCTTTTCTAAGGACCCCTCAACAGATTATCAGAGTGGTCTTCTTGAATTATATAAAAAGATTCGTCCCGGCGAGCCTCTTAGCGTAGAGAGCGCAGAGAGCCTTATTAATGCTATGTTCTTCGACGCAAGAAGATATGATCTTGCTAAAGTAGGACGTTATAAGTTTAATAAGAAGCTTCATTTTAAGAACAGAATTAACCGCCAGATTCTTGCTGAGGATGTAATTGATGAGAATACAGGTGAGATGATCGCAGCTGCCGGAACTAAGATTAACCGCCAGCTTGCTACAGATATTCAGAATGCAGGTATTCCTTATGTAATGATTCAGGGTGAAGAGAGAAATATTAAAGTTCTTTCTAATATGATGGTTGATATCACAAGCTTTATTGATTGCAACCCTGAAGAACTCGGAATCAATGAGGATGTTTACTATCCTGTACTCAGAGATATTCTTACAGAGTATGCTGATAAGGATCCTGAAAGTCTTGCTGATGTTATTAAAAAGAACATCAACGAGCTTATTCCTAAGCATGTTACAAAGGAAGATATCTTAGCATCTATTAACTACAATATGCACCTTGAGTATGGCGTTGGTAATGACGATGATATCGATCACCTCGGAAACCGTCGTATCCGTTGCGTGGGTGAACTTTTACAGAACCAGTACAGAATCGGACTTTCAAGACTTGAGCGTGTAGTACGTGAGCGTATGACAACTCATGATGCTGATGAGATTTCAGCTCAGAGTCTTATAAACATTAAACCTGTGCAGGCTGCTGTTAAGGAATTCTTTGGATCTTCACAGCTGTCACAGTTTATGGATCAGAATAACCCTCTTGGTGAGCTTACACATAAGCGTCGTCTTTCAGCACTTGGTCCCGGTGGTTTGTCTCGTGACAGAGCCGGATTCGAGGTTCGAGACGTACACTATACACACTATGGACGTATGTGCCCTATCGAGACTCCTGAAGGTCCTAACATCGGACTTATCAACTCACTTGCAAGCTATGCAAGAGTTAACCAGTATGGTTTCATAGAGGCTCCTTATCGTAAGGTAGACCGTACAGATCCTCAGAATCCTCGTGTAACAGATGAGGTTGAGTATCTTACAGCGGATGAAGAAGATAATTACCATGTAGCTCAGGCTAATACACCTCTTGATGAGAATGGTTATTTCAAGAAGAACAATGCTTCAGGTCGTTACAGAGAAGAGACTTCTGAATATCCGAAGACCATGTTTGAGTACATGGACGTATCACCGAGAATGGTATTCTCAGTTGCTACAGCACTTATTCCTTTCCTTGAGAACGACGATGCTAACCGTGCACTTATGGGATCAAACATGCAGCGTCAGGCAGTGCCGCTTCTTACAACAGAAGCTCCTGCTGTTGGAACAGGTATGGAACGTAAGGCAGCTGTTGACTCAGGTGTCTGCGTAGTGGCAAAGAAAGATGGTGTCGTTGACTTTGTTGATAGTAAACTTATTCAGATGACATATGATGATGGTGAGAAGGAAGAATATCACCTCATTAAGTTCCAGAGAAGTAACCAGAGTAACTGCTATAACCAGAGACCTATCGTGTTCAAGGGCGATCATGTAAAGGCAGGCGATGTAATCGCAGATGGTCCTTCAACTTACATGGGTGAGCTTGGTCTTGGTAAGAACCCTCTTATCGGATTCATGACGTGGGAAGGTTATAACTACGAGGACGCTGTACTTCTTAGTGAGAGATTGGTTCGTGATGATGTATTTACTTCTATTCATATTGAGGAATATGAAGCTGAAGCACGTGAGACAAAGCTCGGGCCTGAAGAAATAACAAGGGATGTACCCGGTGTCGGCGATGAAGCACTTAAGGATCTTGATGATCGGGGAATTATCCGTATTGGTGCTGAGGTTCGTGCAGGTGATATCCTTGTTGGTAAGGTTACTCCTAAGGGAGAAACAGAGCTTACTGCTGAAGAAAGACTTCTTCGTGCAATTTTCGGTGAAAAGGCACGTGAAGTTCGTGATACATCACTTAAGGTTCCTCATGGTGAGTACGGTATCGTAGTTGATGCCAAGGTATTCACAAGAGAAAATGGTGATGAGCTTAGCCCGGGTGTAAACCAGGCAGTTCGTATATATATAGCACAGAAGAGAAAGATCTCAGTCGGCGATAAGATGGCTGGTCGTCATGGTAACAAGGGTGTCGTTTCCCGCGTACTTCCTATAGAGGATATGCCATACCTGCCTAACGGTCGTCCGCTTGATATCGTACTTAATCCTCTGGGCGTGCCTTCTCGTATGAATATCGGACAGGTCCTTGAGATTCACCTTTCACTTGCTGCTAAGGCTCTTGGATTTAATATTGCAACACCTATTTTTGATGGCGCTAACGAGAAAGATATTCAGGCTACTCTTACTATGGCTAACGACTATGTAAATAGTACATGGGAAGAGTTTGAGGAGAAATATAAGGATCTTGTGGATCCTGATATCATGAAGTATTTGTATGATAACAGAGATCACAGAGAGCTTTGGAAGGGTGTACCGATTCATACAGATGGTAAAGTTCAGCTGCGTGATGGTCGTACAGGTATTCCTTTCGATTCACCGACAACAATTGGACACATGCATTACCTTAAGCTCCACCACCTGGTAGATGATAAGATCCATGCCCGTTCAACCGGTCCTTACTCACTGGTTACACAGCAGCCTCTTGGTGGTAAGGCTCAGTTTGGTGGACAGCGTTTCGGAGAAATGGAAGTTTGGGCTCTTGAGGCATATGGCGCAGCTTATACACTTCAGGAGATCCTTACTGTTAAGTCTGATGATGTTGTTGGACGTGTTAAGACTTATGAAGCTATTATCAAGGGCGATAATATACCTGAACCCGGTGTTCCGGAGTCATTCAAGGTTCTTTTGAAGGAACTTCAGTCACTTGGCCTTGATGTAAGAGTACTTCGCGAGGATAACACAGAGGTTGAGATCATGGAGTCAGTAGATTACAGTGATTCTGACTACCGCTATGAGATTGAGGGCGAGGTTAACCGCGATTACGATCGTGAGAATCTTGCTGAAAACGGATATCAGACACAGGCTTTTGATGAAGATGGTGAGCTTGTGACTGAGGATGATGAAGCAGCGCTCGAGGAAGAAGAATTTGATGCTGCTGATGGTCTTGATGACAACTTTTAATATGCGGTAATTAAGTAACTGCAACCATGTAAACAACAGAAAAGAGGTTACGAATGTCTGATTCTACAATGAATAAAGCAATTAACGAAGCTTCAAGTGGAAGAACTTCATCAGCACCGACATATCAGCCGATGACTTTTGATGCAATAAAGATCGGACTTGCTTCTCCTGAGAAAATCAGAGAGTGGTCACACGGAGAAGTTTTAAAGCCTGAGACAATTAACTATCGTACACTTAAACCCGAGAGAGATGGTCTGTTCTGTGAAAAGATTTTTGGACCTACCAAGGATTGGGAATGTCACTGCGGTAAGTATAAGAAGATTCGTTACAGAGGTGTTATCTGTGACCGTTGTGGTGTTGAGGTAACAAAGAGCAGTGTTCGTCGTGAGCGTATGGGTCACATCGAACTTGCAGCACCTGTATCACATATCTGGTATTTCAAGGGTATACCCAGCCGTATGGGTCTTATCCTTGACCTTTCTCCCAGAGTGCTTGAGAAGGTTCTGTATTTCGCTTCATATATAGTGCTTGATCCGGGTGAAACAAATCTCGAATATAAGCAGGTACTCTCTGAGAAAGAGTATCAGGATGCTCGTGAAGAGTGGGCTGGCAGATTCCGTGCCGGAATAGGTGCAGAAGCTGTTAAAGAACTTCTTATGAGCATTGATCTTGAGAAAGAATATCAGGAACTTAAGGAAGGTCTTGATACTTCCAGTGGACAGAAAAAACAGCGTATTATTAAGAGACTTGAGGTTGTTGAGTCTTTCCGTGAGTCAGGAAATGATCCTTCATGGATGATCATGGATTGCATACCGGTTATTCCTCCGGATCTGCGTCCTATGGTTCAGCTTGATGGTGGTCGTTTTGCTACATCAGATCTTAACGATCTGTATCGTCGTATTATTAACCGTAATAACCGTCTTAAGAGACTTCTTGACCTTGGAGCACCGGATATCATCGTTAGAAATGAGAAGCGTATGCTCCAGGAAGCAGTTGATGCTTTGATCGATAACGGTAGACGTGGAAGACCTGTAACAGGTCCCGGCAACCGTGCTCTTAAGTCACTTTCAGACATGCTTAAAGGTAAGGGCGGTCGTTTCCGTCAGAACCTTCTTGGTAAGCGTGTTGACTATTCAGGACGTTCAGTTATCGTCGTTGGTCCTGAGCTTAAGATTTATCAGTGTGGACTTCCTAAGGAAATGGCTATCGAGCTGTTCAAGCCTTTCGTAATGAAAGAACTTGTTTCCAGAGGAATCTCACAGAACATAAAAAATGCTAAGAAGCTTGTTGAGAGACTTGATGAGCAGGTTTGGGACGTTCTTGAGGACGTTATCAAAGAGCACCCTGTAATGCTTAACCGAGCTCCCACACTTCACAGGCTTGGTATTCAGGCATTTGAGCCAATTCTTGTAGAAGGTAAGGCTATTAAGCTTCATCCGCTTGTATGTACACCTTTCAATGCGGACTTCGACGGAGACCAGATGGCTGTACATCTTCCATTGTCAGTTGAAGCTCAGGCAGAGAGCCGTTTCCTTATGCTGGCTCCTAATAACCTTCTTAAGCCTTCTGATGGTGGCCCTGTAAACGTTCCTACGCAGGATATGGTACTTGGTATTTATTATCTTACTCAGGAACGTGAAGGTGCTAAGGGTGAGGGTAAGTTCTTCAAGAGCATTGATGAAGCAATTCTTGCATACGAGAATGACTTCATTACTCTTCAGTCCAAGATCAAAATTCGTGTTTCACGTAAGGATGAGAATGGAGAAGACATTTCAGGAATAGTTGAATCTACATTAGGAAGATTCCTGTTTAATGAGTTTATTCCTCAGGATCTTGGATTTGTAGATCGTTCTGTTCCGGAGAACAAGTTCAATCTTGAGATCGACTTCATGGTTGGTAAGAAACAGCTGAAGAAGATCGTTACAAATATGATTAATACTCACGGTACATTTGCTACCGCTGAGGTACTTGATAAGATCAAGGCAACAGGTTATCACTATTCAACAAGAGCTGCCATGACAGTATCTATCGCAGATATGACAGTGCCTCCGCAGAAGCAGCAGATGCTTGATGAAGCACAGGCAGTAGTTGATGAGATCGCTACAAACTATCGTCGTGGTCTTATGACTGACGAAGAGCGTTATCGTCTTGTAGTTGAGACTTGGATGGATACCGATAAGAAGCTTACTGATGTACTTCTTAAAGGACTTGATAAGTACAACAATATTCACATGATGGCTGATTCCGGTGCCCGTGGTAGTGACCAGCAGATTAAACAGCTGGCAGGTATGCGTGGACTTATGGCTGATACAACAGGTCGTACAATCGAACTTCCTATCAAGTCAAACTTCCGTGAAGGTCTGGACGTACTGGAATACTTCATGTCAGCGCATGGTGCTCGTAAGGGTCTGTCAGATACTGCTCTTCGTACAGCCGATTCCGGATACCTGACTCGTCGAATGGTTGACGTATCACAGGAACTTATTATCCGTGAGCTTGACTGTAGCGAAGGAAAGGCTGTTATTCCTGGAATTACTGTCAAGGAATTCAAAGATGGTAAGGCAATGATCGAGCCTTTAGAGGATCGTATCACAGGAAGATATACATGTGAGGATATCAAGGACAAGGACGGAAACGTTATTGTTAAGAAGAATCACATCATAACACCCAGCCGTGCTAAGAGAATTCTTAGTGAAGGTGTCAACAGTAAGGGTGAAGCTGTAACAGCTGTAAAGATCAGAACAATCCTTACATGCCGTTCACATATTGGTATCTGTGCAAAGTGCTACGGTGCTAACATGGCAACAGGTGAGCCTGTACAGGTCGGTGAGACAGTTGGTATTATCGCTGCCCAGTCAATCGGTGAGCCTGGTACACAGCTTACAATGAGAACCTTCCATACCGGTGGTGTTGCCGGTGGCGATATCACACAGGGTCTTCCCCGTGTTGAGGAGCTTTTCGAAGCAAGAAAGCCGAAGGGACTTGCTATTATTTCAGAACTTGATGGTACAGCAACCATTAAGGATACAAAGAAGAAGCGTGAAGTCATCATCACTAATGATGAGACAGGTGAATCAAAGGCATATCTTATTCCTTACGGTTCACGTATCAAAGTTCTTGACAACCAGCAGGTTGAAGCCGGTGATGAACTTACTGAAGGTAGCGTAAATCCTCATGATCTTCTTAAGATTAAGGGTATTCGTGCAGTTCAGGATTATCTGCTTCGTGAGGTACAGAGAGTTTACCGTTTGCAGGGTGTTGATATCTGCGATAAGCATATCGAAGTTATTGTTCGTCAGATGCTTAAGAAGGTACGTATTGAGGAAAGCGGAGATACAAACTTCCTTCCCGGAACACTTGTTGACGTACTTGATTTCGAAGATGATAATGAGAGACTTATCGGAGAGGGTAAGAAGCCCGCTGAAGGTAAGCAGGTAATTCTTGGTATTACCAAGGCTGCACTTGCTACTAATTCATTCCTTTCAGCTGCTTCCTTCCAGGAGACAACTAAGGTTCTTACCGATGCTGCTATTAAGGGTAAGGTAGATCCATTGATCGGTCTTAAGGAAAATGTTATTATCGGTAAGCTGATTCCTGCTGGTACAGGTATGAAGCGTTATCGCAACACAGCGCTTAATACTGATGCAAACTTTAAGGATCTTGATAAGCTGATCCTTAAGAAGAATCTTGATGATGACGATTTTATCGGTGATTTCGACACAGAAGCTGATGAAGTAGTTGTTGCAGATGATGAGGAATAAGACTTTTTAAAAAGCTCTGAAGATTTTATAATTTTGAAAGCCTAATTATGAAAAGTTCATAAAATAGTACAATTTTACTTTGATTGTGCTTGACAAGGCAAATTTATATATTTATACTATGAAAATGTGCGACAAGCGAGAGGGGAACTATGCCCCTTTCGCTTGAAGTATGTGTTGATTCTCAGATAGTTTCTATGTCAGAGAGCTGTCTGTTTATCATATATTGTTTTACTACTAAAATAGGAGGTAAAAGGAATGCCAACATTTAACCAGTTAGTTCGTAAAGGTCGTCAGACTTCTGAGAAGAAGTCAACAGCTCCTGCGCTTCAGAAAGGATTCAATTCCCTTCACAAGAAGGCTATTGACACTGCTTCACCGCAGAAGAGAGGCGTATGTACTGCTGTTAAGACAGCTACACCTAAGAAGCCTAACTCAGCTCTTAGAAAGATCGCCAGAGTACGTCTTTCTAACGGTATCGAGGTAACAAGCTATATTCCTGGTGAAGGCCACAACCTTCAGGAGCACAGCGTTGTTCTCATCCGTGGCGGAAGAGTAAAGGATCTGCCTGGTACAAGATATCACATTATCCGTGGAACTCTTGATACAGCAGGTGTTGCAGACCGTAAGCAGGCTCGCTCCAAGTACGGCGCAAAGAGACCTAAGGCTGCAAAGTAATTTAAGTAACTATCATAACAAGATCTAATTTTTTTAATAGTGTTGGTGTTTCTTCTATTCACATATATAGAGTATAAATACCGCACGTACACTAAAATTAGTGAGTACCTATGATCTATAGTAAACAGATGAAGACTGACACTCATCTGCGATTCTAAAGGAGGGAAGAACCGTGCCGCGTAAAGGACATATTGTAAAACGTGACGTATTAGCGGATCCTTTATACGATAACAAGGTTGTAACAAAGCTTATCAACACAGTTATGCTTGATGGTAAGAAGGGTGTTGCACAGAAGATCGTATATGGTGCATTCGCACAGGTAGAGGAGAAGGCTGGAAAGCCTGCTCTTGAAGTATTCGAGGGTGCTATGAATAACATCATGCCCGCTCTTGAGGTAAAGGCTAGACGTATCGGTGGTGCTACATATCAGGTACCTATTGAGGTTCGTCCGGATAGACGTCAGGCTCTTGCACTTCGCTGGCTTGTAACATTTTCTCGTAACAGAGGCGAGAAGACCATGGTTGACAGACTTGCATCTGAGATTCTTGATGCATTTAACAACACTGGTGCATCTGTAAAGAGAAAAGAAGATATGCACAAGATGGCAGAAGCAAACAAGGCATTCTCACACTACAGATTCTAATTTTTTTAAGATCTGGTGTAGAAAGCGTTTATTATTATTAGGAGGATAAACCTTTGGCTGAAAGACAATACCCATTGGAGAGAACCAGAAACATTGGTATTATGGCTCATATTGATGCCGGTAAGACAACTCTTACAGAGCGTATTCTTTACTATACCGGTGTTAACTATAAGATTGGTGAGACTTACGAAGGTACTGCTACCATGGACTGGATGGAACAGGAGCAGGAAAGAGGTATCACTATCACATCTGCAGCTACAACATGCCATTGGACACTTCAGGAAAACGGAAAGGTTAAGCCTGGTGCACAGGAACATCGTATCAACATTATCGATACTCCCGGCCACGTTGACTTTACCGTTGAGGTTGAGCGTTCACTTCGTGTACTTGATGGCGCAGTAGGCGTATTCAGTGCTAAAGAAGGCGTTGAGCCTCAGTCTGAGAACGTTTGGCGTCAGGCTGATGGATTTAATGTTCCTCGTATGGCATTCATCAACAAGATGGATATCATCGGAGCAAACTATTTCGGAGCTGTTGAGCAGATCAGAAATAGACTTAAGAAAAATGCAATTATGATTGAGATCCCGATCGGAGCTGAGGATCAGTTCCAGGGTGTTATTGATCTTTTTGAGATGCAGGCTTACATCTATAATGATGATAAGGGCGAAGATGTAACAATCGGAGAGATCCCTGCTGATCTTAAGGATGATGCAGAGCTTTATCGTAGTGAGCTCGTAGAGAAGATCTGCGATCTCGATGAAGATCTTATGATGAAGTACCTTGAAGGCGAAGAGCCTACAAAGGAAGAGCTTAAGGCTGCACTTCGTAAGGCTACTTGCGAGTGCAAGGCATTCCCTGTTTGCTGTGGTTCTGCTCACAGAAACAGAGGTATCCAGAAGCTCATCGATGCTATTATCGAATTCATGCCTTCACCTATTGATATCCCTGCTTGTAAGGGAACAGATATGGATGGCAATGAGATTGAAGTTCCTTCAACTGATGATGGCCCGTTTGCAGCACTTGCATTCAAGATTGTCAGCGATCCTTTCGTAGGAAAGCTTGCATTCTTCCGTGTATATCGTGGTACTGCAAATTCAGGTTCTTATGTACTTAACAGTACTAAGGATACAAAGGAACGTCTTGGACGTATCCTTCAGATGCACGCTAATAAGCGTTCTGACCTTGATAAGGTTTATTCAGGTGATATCGCTGCAGCTGTTGGTCTTAAGAACACAACTACAGGTGATACACTCTGTGATGAGAAGAACCCCGTAATCCTTGAGTCTATGGAGTTCCCAGATCCCGTTATCGAGCTTGCTATCGAGCCTAAGACTAAGGCTGGTCAGCAGAAGCTTGATGAAGCTCTTCAGAAGCTTGCAGAAGAGGATCCTACATTCAGAGCACACACAAA
The DNA here is from genome assembly GCF_000701985.1 of Butyrivibrio sp. WCE2006. Classification (NCBI taxonomy): domain Bacteria; kingdom Bacillati; phylum Bacillota; class Clostridia; order Lachnospirales; family Lachnospiraceae; genus Butyrivibrio; species Butyrivibrio sp. WCE2006. Next base: position 42,920 of record NZ_JNKH01000013.1, read on the forward strand.
TCCTGAGACAGGTCAGACTATCATCGCTGGTATGGGTGAGCTTCACCTTGATATCATCGTTGACAGACTTCTTAGAGAGTATAAAGTAGAAGCTAACGTAGGTGCACCTCAGGTTGCATATAGAGAAGCTCTTACAAATGCATGCGATATCGAAAGTAAGTATGCTAAGCAGTCCGGTGGACGTGGTCAGTATGGTCACTGTAAAGTTCGTTTCGAACCTATGGATGCTAACGGAGAGAATCTCTATCAGTTTGATAGCGAAGTTGTTGGTGGTTCTATTCCTAAGGAATATATCCAGCCTATCAGCGAAGGTATCGAAGAAGCTATGAAGGCAGGCTCTCTTGGTGGATTCCCTGTTGTAGGCGTACACGCTACAGTTTATGACGGATCTTATCATGAAGTCGATTCTTCAGAAATGGCATTCCATATTGCCGGATCTATGGCATTTAAGGATGCTATGGCAAAGGGAGGAATGGTTCTCCTTGAGCCCATAATGAAGGTTGAGGTTACAATGCCTGAAGAGTACATGGGTGATGTTATCGGTGACGTTAACTCACGTCGTGGACAGGTTGAAGGTATGGATGACCTTGGCGGTGGAAAGATTGTTAGAGCACATGTTCCGCTTGCTGAGATGTTCGGATATGCTACAGACCTTCGTTCAAGAACTCAGGGTCGTGGTAACTACTCAATGTTCTTTGAAAAGTATGCTCCTGTTCCGAAGAACATTCAGGAAAAAGTTCTTTCTAACAAGAACGCATAAATAATTAAAATAAATGGGGCCTAGGGTTTTTCATTGAAAAATGAGTCTCAAAGCCCCTATTTATACTATTTTAGGCTTGATTTAAAGCTTAAATTTTAATATAATCGATATAGTCGGTTATTATGAGAAAAGAATGTTAATGTAACATTTTTATTTAAGGAGGATATTTTAAAATGGCTAAAGCTAAGTTTGACAGAAGCAAACCGCACGTAAACATTGGTACAATCGGACACGTTGACCATGGTAAGACAACTCTTACAGCAGCTATTACAACTGTTCTTGCTGACAGAGGATTCAGCCCTGCTGTTGCTTTCGATCAGATCGATAAAGCACCCGAAGAGAAAGAGCGTGGAATAACAATTAACTCTGCTCACATCGAGTATGAGACAGCTAACAGACACTATGCACACGTTGACTGCCCTGGCCACGCTGACTATGTAAAGAACATGATCACTGGTGCAGCTCAGATGGATGGTTCTATCCTTGTTGTTGCTGCTACTGATGGTGTTATGGCTCAGACAAGAGAGCACGTTCTTCTTGCTCGTCAGGTTGGTGTTCCTTACATCATCGTATTCATGAATAAGTGTGATATGGTTGATGATCCTGAACTTCTTGACCTCGTTGAGATGGAGATCAGAGACCTTCTTACAGAGTATGAGTTCCCTGGAGATGATATTCCGATCATCCGTGGTTCAGCTCTTAAGGCTCTTGAGGATCCTAAGTCTGAGTGGGGCGATAAGGTTATGGAACTTATGGATACAGTTGATTCATACATCCCTGAACCTACTCGTGAGACAGATAAGCCTTTCCTTATGCCTGTTGAGGACGTATTCACAATCACAGGTCGTGGAACAGTTGCTACAGGTCGTGTAGAGAGAGGTCACCTCAACCTTAACGACGAAATCGAAATCGTTGGTATCAAGGAAGAGACAGCTAAGTCTGTATGTACTGGTATCGAGATGTTCCGTAAGACAATGGATTACTGCGAAGCTGGTGACAACGTTGGTCTTCTTCTTCGTGGTGTTGACCGTGATGGTATCCAGAGAGGTCAGTGTATCACAAAGCCCGGCACAGTAACTTGCCACAAGAAGTTCACTGCTGAGGTTTACGTTCTTACAAAGGATGAAGGTGGACGTCATACTCCTTTCTTCAACAACTACAGACCTCAGTTCTACTTCAGAACAACTGACGTTACAGGTGTTTGCAACCTTCCTGAAGGTACAGAAATGTGCATGCCTGGTGACCACGTAACAATGAGTATCGAGCTTATCCACCCCATCGCTATGGAGCAGGGTCTTAAGTTCGCTATCCGTGAAGGTGGTAGAACAGTTGGTTCAGGCCGTGTTGCTACAATCGTTGAGTAATCTTCACGCTAGCTTTGAGCTAAGCGCATAAAAGCCAATATAAACAGCCCGTCGTGCTTGCACGAATCGGGCTGTTTTTTATTGGCTTTTTAGGCATTCAGCGAATGCCGTGACCGAGATGGAGCGTAAGCGGAATCGAGGTTGCGCTTAGTGGATTTATGCAGCTTCCAGAGTATCTCTGAAAGCTGTTTTTTTGTATACAATCTAGCCGAAAATGACCTTTGGCTCTAAAAATATGGATAAATTCAGAGTCAAGCGAAAGTATTTCAAAATTCATATGTCGAGCTCGAACAAATGGATTTTGGAATACTTTCATTTGGCGGATATCTGCCAACGAGAAAACGATTTCGTTTCCGAGTCTTGACTCTGATTATATTCAGTATTTATGCTCTTTTATAAAGAGGGGCGGTGCCAAAATGGAGACATGAAAATAGTATAAATCTATTATTCTTGTGCTTGTTTTTCAATAATGATGATGGTAATCTTCTCTTAAGAAGAGAGCGAAAGCTTTCTGGGCTGGTCGAAAGACCCGGGTCCACCTATTGGCGGGTAAGACACCCGCTTTTCTCATGCAATAAAGGGAGGGGTATGAAGGAATTAAGTATATTTGTAGACGAATCTAGAGATTTTGGTGAATACGGTCCCCATTCTCCGTTTTATATAATATCAATGGTAATGCATGACCAAGTAGTTGATATCACTGATGATCTAGCTAAACTTGAAGCGCAGATGTAGTATTTAGGATTGCCGCATCATTGTGTGCATGCAGGACCAATAATTCGATCTGAGTATGAGTATAAAGAGTATACCGTAGAGAATAAAAGGAAAATTTTAAAAAATTTGATGATTTTCAGCAGGCTGATATAATTATTTCGTGGGGAGTTGCATTAGGGAAGGTATGAAAAGAAGAAACGTTATTGTGGGATTTCAATCTGTCATGTGCGTTTTGTCTGCATGTGCTTTTTCAAAAAATACAACTAAAGGAATGTAATAATGTTAATGACAATATGGTCTATACTCAGACTTGTAATTTTTATGTTCACAGTACCTATGTGCATAGGACAACTGTTCAAATTTATTTTGAAAAAAGAACTTAGAACTCCGGGGATTACTTTCTTACTTGGATTTTTTGTCTACTCAGGGATTATTCAGATAATATCCATCTTATGTATTATGACAATTGCGAGTAAGCCTCATGCTTTTGAAACTTGTTTCAAATGGAGTCTTTTTGTGGTACTGCTTTTTTCTGTAGCAGGTATTTTCAGATTTGATAAGACTATGTTTAAAAAGCCTGATATAAAGGGACTTAGTATAGATACCAAGATCTTTTATGGAATATTCTTTGCACTTGTAGTGTTCCAAATGGTAATGGCGATTGTAACCAGAATATTTGACGGAGACAATTCGTATTATGTCACTCAGTCTGTAATCGCACAAAAAATGGGAGCAATGTATACTGTAGATCCTAATAAAGGCGGAAGCATTATGCTTGATGGGAGGCATGCGCTTGCGGCTATTCCAATGTGGATAGCGTTTATTGCAAAAGCTGCAACTGTACATTCTACAATCGTTGCGTATACTGCTTGGCCGATTCTGATCATTCCGTTGGCATATTTTATTTATCACGAGATAGCTAAAGTGCTGTTTGCGGATAATATCGCGTTGAGACCGATTTTCATGATCATTGTCAATATGCTTATGATCTTTGGAAATATATCGATCTATACTCCGGCGACATTCTTTCTGATGAGAACCTGGCAGGGAAAGTCCATGCTTACAAGTATTGCTTTTCCAACTATCCTGTTGATTTTTTTATGGATGTTTAAGGAAACGGGCGGAGAAGGAAATCTTTCGCTACGAGCTTCTTTCTGGGGACTGTTGGCAATGGTGAACATGTTTTCAGGAATGTGTTCAGAAATGGGAGTTGTGTTCGGGGCTGGACTTGTTATGTTGCTAACACTTGTTCTACTGTATTCATCAAAGCGAGTGACAGTTCTTTTAGGAGCATTTTGCTGTCTTATTCCAAATATTATTTATGTTGTGCTATATAAGCTTATGTGAGGAGGAACCATCATGACGAAGTCATGATTCGGAATGGTTCCGACCGATAGGGCAGGATTACGAAGTAATCGTGCCAATACACAAAGAGGAGGAACCATCATGACGAAGTCATGATTTGGAATGGCTCCGGCGACTTGGCAGGATTACGAAATAATCCTGCTGATACTTATTTTACGAGGATGATATATGTACGGGATTTTTAGAGAATGCCTAGTCGATCTTCAGAGATATGGTGGACTGGGAAACGGAAGTTTCTGGATAATTTTTTGGCTTCTTTTATTGATATCATCGTTTTATCTTATAGTAAAAGAATCTGATGTAAGAAAGAAAATTATATTTGGAGTAATGCCGTTTGTGGTAGTTGCTGGGTTTCTTTTCCCTGTAACAAAGAAGCTGTATGTGAAAGCCTCTGGAATTGAAAATGCCAATACATATTACAGAATTTTATGGATCATCCCAATGTATGTAACTATTGCTTACGCATTTACCAAGTTTATTGGTAGCCTTAATAGCACTGTAAAAAAGCGTATTGCAGTTGGTGTTGTAGCTGTGGTTATTGCAGTCACGGGTTCATGTGTATATTTAAATAAACATGTATATATGGCGGAAAATATGTATCATCTGCCACAAAATGTTATAGATATATGTGACAGGATAAAACCAACAGAGGATGAAGGTACAGTAAGAGCTGCGTTTACTCCGGAACTGGTCTACTTTGTAAGGCAATATGCTCCCAATATATTGATGCCTTACGGAAGAGATTATGTTGATCATAATTATTACGCTGGAGTTCTCAAATTGATGAATGAAGAAGGAGAAATGGAAACCCAAGAGCTTTTGTATTATACAAGAGTGGATCTGGACAGATATATAATTCTTCCTACGGATAGAAAACTGGATGAAGACATAACACTTTTTGATGTGAAGCTCGCCTGCACTATAGACGGATATAATATCTATGAAGATATCCTGATAAGTGAGAACAGGGAAAAAGAAAGAGAACATTACGTCAATGCTAGAATAGACGTGTATGGAGAATAAATCAGATCAGTTACTTAATGATTGGAATCCTGGGATCTTGAGCAGATGATATCTGCAGATGAAATAATCAGTGTTTATTCAATATCCGAAGAAGAGGCAAAAGAAACTGAGAATCTCCTTAACAGTCTATTCTGTTCTGCAAATGTTGACTGGCAGCTATACTACGTGGTCTTAGAGGAAGCACAGGCTTATCTCGATGATATGCAGGAATTATTCTTCATAATAATGATTATCTGCAACAAATGATGCGATTGAAGGCAACTTTTTGTATGGATATAATGGAATATGAGATGTCACGTAAAGTCAAGGCTTCCGAGAGTTTTCTCTGGAGCCTTTTCTACATGTTTATAAATTTTGATATTGTAATGTGAGATACGGTATGCTAGCATAAAGCAAGCAGCGAATTCACAAGGGAGAGACAATGAGCATTTGATAATTTGATTTAAGAACACTTACATTATGAACAGAGCATGTGTCTGGAGCTATTCAAGCAAGGGGAACATGCTGTTATAAGCGTGTATGAAGATGATATACGCTTTTGATTTTGTCTAGAGAGAAGCTTTAGGCGTATTTTTTGTGTACTCTTAAATTAGATTATCGAGCATTTTCTTTGCCTGTTTTATATAGGAATTGATTAGTATGAGTCTATTTTTGTGTACACAAGAATAGACTTTTTTATTTGTGCAAAGCAACTTGATATTATTACCGGAGGAAGATATGGAAAAAGATAACAATACTAATTCAAATCCCTTGTGGACCAGGGATTTTACAATAATCACACTTGGAAGTGTGGTATCTATGTTTGGAAATGGTATGGCAGGATTTGCCATGAGTCTGATGGTACTTGATTATACCGGATCTACGATGCTGTATGCGATATATCTGTCAATGTATACGATTCCGCAGCTGATAATGCCAATTATATCCGGCGCAATACTGGACAGATTTTCAAGAAAAAAGATGATATATACATTGGACTATGCGATGTCAGTGATATACATTATTGTAGCTATAGCTATCTGGAGAGGACTGTTTAACTTTCCATTGTTTGCAGTTATGACATTTTTACTTGGGTGCATCAGCAGCATATATATGGTGGCCTATGACAGTTTTTATCCACTTCTTATAACAAAGGGCAATTATTCAAAGGCCTATTCCATAGCAAGTGTTCTTGAGACCTTGTCGCAGTTTATGGTGCCCCTTGCGACATTTTTCTACAATCTTGTGGGAATTGCTCCGCTTATGATTGTAAACGGCATAAGCTTTTTTATTGCTGCATCATTGGAAATGCAGATACAGACTGAAGAGAAATATATAGAAAAACAAAGAGCCGAAATTACAGATCAGAATCTGGGGAAAATAGCCAGAGTTTTAACTGATATAAGAGAGGGATTTAAATATCTTATTTCTGAAAAAGGGCTGAGGGCTATAGCGATCTATTTCCTTTTTAGTGCCATGGCAGGAGGTGCCATGAATGTTATAGGGCTTCCGTATTTTAAGAGTAACTATAATTACGGAGAGTATATATTCATCGCAGTATTCGGCATGAGCTTTGTGGGAAGAGCAGTAGGAGGATTATATCACTACAGGCACAGGTTACCTGCAAGATATAAATATTCAATTGCGCTTTTTGTCTATGTAATGATTGGTATATTTGAAGGAGCTTTCCTGTATCTGCCATTTTATATAGCGATGCTACTAAGCTTTATGGTTGGAATCCTGGGTGTTACCAGCTATACCATCAGAATATCATCTACTCAGAGCTATGTTCCTGATGAAAAGAAGGGAAGATTCAATGGAGCTTTTCAGGTACTTAGCACATCCGGAGCCTTGGTGGCAGAGCTCTCAGCAGGTGCACTTAGCATGTTCATGGGACAAAGGGAAATAGTTCTTTTATTTGAGGTTTTGGGAGTTGCTGCGGCGCTGATACTTATTGGCGGAAATAAAAAGTATGTGGAGAAGATTTATAACAGAAATATGTAATAGCAAATTTTTTTTCCAAGGCTCGTAGTAGCTATTATAATAATATATGTAGTTATTTAGTCGTGTGACCGAAAAGTAATACTCTTTATATCGATAAAAATAAAATATTGATGAGGAGAATTTGCATGGAAAAAAAGGAAGCCAAAAGAGATAACATACTTCTTAAGATTGAGAAGTTTTGCGATAAGTTGCCACAACCGGCTATTTTATTCATGGTGTTCTTTGTGATTACAGCTGTTTTTTCATTGCTTTTCTCGGTATTCAATGTAAAGGTTATCAATCCGACCTCAATGGAGGAAATTTATGTCAGAAATTTTTTCACCAAAGAGGGGATGTATTGGCTTTTGGAAAACATGATAACTAACTTCATCTCGTTTCCGCCTCTTGGAATTGTGCTTGTCATGTCTGTGGCAGTTGGCTTTTGTGAGGAATCAGGGCTAAAAAATATAATGAGAATCTTGTCAGTAATTGTACGGAAATTTTGAAAGGAGATCTAAATGGAGTTTAGTGAAGTAGTAAAGGATAGATATTCCTGTAAGAAATATGATGGTAGAAAAGTTGATAAGGACAGCCTTCAGAAGATTCTGGAAGCGGGAAGGGTAGCACCTACAGCCAAGAATCTGCAGGAACAGCGCATTTATGTAATTGAGTCAGAGGAGGCTCTGGCAAAGATTGACAGTGCAACAGCTTGCAGATATGGTGCTTCAACTGTGGTTGCAGTAGCTTTTGATAAGAATAATGTTTTCACTTATCCGGGCGGAAAAAGAGATTCCGGAATTGAAGATGCTACAATCGTAGCAACACATATGATTCTTGCAGCATATAATGAAGGTGTTGATAGCTGCTGGATCAATTTATTTGATCCTGATAAGCTGGCTGAGGCGCTTGGACTTCCTGAAAATGAGGAAATCCTTATGTTGATGGATCTTGGCTATGCAGCTGGAGGGGCAGGTCCTTTGGAAAACCACTCAAGAAGAAAAGAGCTTTCTGAGACAGTTAGCTATCTGTAAAAATAATAGTAAATTAAAAGGAACATATAACCTTTACATTGAGGATATATGTTCCTTTTTTTTACAGAGTCCTTAGCAAGGTTTTTACAAGCCTGATATGCTAATACCCTATTTCTTTAAATACTTTATCCATGAAACATATCTTTCTTATGCAAAACCTCTTTAGCGTCTTGTCTATTTTCCAAACTGCTGAGCAACCAGCTCAAGATTTTTCCTAATGGGAAGATGCTGAGGACATATGTTCTCGCACTTGCCACATTTTATGCAATCGCTCGCTTTACCGTAAACCTCTGTAAGTCTGTTATAGTATCCAGCCTGGGGAGTGAAGCCTTTTCCTGCATACTCCTGCTTTTCAAGATTATATAGTGAGAAATACTTCGGTATCGGTATGTTTTTAGGGCATCCATCAACGCAGTATGCACAAGCTGTGCAGGGTATAGCTATACTTGAGTTGATGATTTCGGTTGCCTTGTCTATTATCTCAAGTTCTTCAGGATTAAGTGGCACAAAGTCCTTCATGTATCCGGTATTATCCCGCATCATATCCATATTGCCCATTCCGGAAAGAACCATCTTAACACCCGGCTGACTTGCGGCGAATCTGATTGCCCAGGATGCTACTGATCTGTCAGGAGCATAACTCTTAAATAATTGCTCTACCTCAGGAACTACATTTGCAAGTGTTCCGCCCTTTACAGGCTCCATGACAACGACAGGCTTGCCATGCTTTTCACAGACTTCGTAACACTTCTTTGACTGAATGGCCTCACTGTTCCAGTCGAGATAATTTAACTGAAGCTGTACGAACTCGACTTCGGGATGCTCTGTGAGAATCCTGTCAAGAAGATCGGCTCTGTCATGATAAGAAAATCCCATATGTTTTACATAGCCTGCCTTCTTCTTATCTGATAGCCACTCGAAACATCCAAGTTTTGTATATTTTTTATAATGATCTTCACCGAGATCATGAAGAAGATAATAGTCAAAATAATCGGTTCTTGTCTTTTTCATCTGGGTTTCGAATATCTTTTCCATTTCATCTTCGTTATTGAAAAAGCCGCCATGAAGCTTGGTCGCAAGGGTGAAGGTGTCTCTCTTATGCCTGCTGGTAAGAGCTTCGCCGACAGCATCCTCGCTTTTAAATCCGCAGTACATCCATGCGGTATCAAAATATGTAAAGCCCTGATCGATGAAATAATCCACCATTTCCTTAGTGGTTTCGATATCTATGTTACCGAATTCTGAAGTTGTAGAGATTTCAGGTAATCTCATCAAACCAAAACCCAACTTCTTTGGTGAATCTGAAAAAGCAAAATCCATAGCGTAATACCTCCTTAGAACACACTGTATTTTCAGAAGAAATATGATATCTGCAGATTCTCGAATTCTAGAGAAAATTCAGGAATCTGTGTAATAATAGTCTACAAAAAATTGATAAAGAATTTCAATAGAGTTTTTGCTTCTAAAAATGAAATTTTCTTAAATAATTTCCATGTATGACATGGTGTTTTGATAGTGTGAAATAACCCTTTTTATTTTTGAGAAAAAACAGGAATCTTTCCTGTTTTGTACCGGAATTATTAAAAGGATTGCTGAATTAAAGAAATAAAAAACAGTTAGCAGCCTTTACATTAAAGCGTAAAATCAGTAATCTTGATAGGGGTATAGCATATAGTAGATGCATTAGCTATAGCAAGATTTATGGGTGCAATGATGACTGTTAATCAGGCTGGAATTTGGCCCTGCTATTTAAAGAAACGATATACTAAGGAAGGTGGTTATATGTTAAAAGAATACAGAGTCAGTGAAATAAATGATATTAAAGTGCATGGGAGAACGACTAAAAACAGGAATCCTCTGACACTTTTCTGGACGGCTTCAGGCGTAGAGTTTAATTCCAAGGCCTGCGAAGTAAGGCTTAAATACACAGCGGATTATGATCAGTTTGAGCCTTGGATAGATGTAATAATAAACGGTGTCAGATATCAGAAGAGACCATTGGAGAAGGGAACACATGAAATTACTATCTGGAGAAGTAATGAGAATCGAAATGGTGTAGAAGTTCCGGTAAGGAATATTAAGATTCTCCGCGATACACCTGCGATGCCCGGAGATGCAAAAACTTTGGTGCAGATAGAAAGCATATTATCTGATGGTACATTTGAAAAAGTCGATGAGCCTAAGATGCGACTGGAATTTATAGGGGACAGCATAACTTCAGGCGAGGGGTGCATGGGACCTTTGCAGGAGCAGGATTGGAACAGCTCATGTTTTGACTGTGTAGATCATTATGCATATATTACAGCAAAAAGGCTGAATGCCGATTATCAGGTATTTAGTCAGAGCGGATGGGGAATTTCCTGGTCCTGGTATGGAAACCACAATGAGAATATGCCTGCTCATTATGGCAAGATCTGTTCATTGTTGCCTGATGGAAAGTTTAGAGAATATGGCGCTTTTGATGACAATAATTTTGAGAGCTTCAAGGCGGATGCAATCATTGTTAATCTCGGAACGAATGATGTAGGAGCTTTTTCTGTTGAGGGACATGATTCAGCAGCTGCCATGAATTTTGAAAATAAACATGTTTTAACTTCAGAGGGATTTATACCGGAGGAAGACGAAGCTTTTCTTAAAGGTGCTGTGGTTGATTTTCTTGCTACACTCAGGGAGAAAAATCCTGATGCCAAGCTTATATGGGCTTATGGAATGCTTGCTGCAGGCAGCAGGGAGCTCACTTTGCAGATGAGTTCGCTACTTGAAAATGCGGTAAAGACATATTCTGAAGAAACAGGTGATAAGAACGTATTTTATCTGAGCCTTCCTGAAACACAGGATGACGGATTTGGATCAAGAAGCCATCCGGGACTAACGTCGCATGAAAATGCAGCAGTTACCATCTCGGAATTCTTAAGAAATTAACCATTTATGCGCTTTTTATACCTGTAAGTAGAAAAATCAGTGTATAAATGAATAAACTTTGCAAGTCTATTATAATCTGAGATTAACTATATAATGTGTTAATGCATTATGAAATAAAGATAAAATAATATTAAAATCTATATAGGCGGCTTTTGTCAGGATTCTGGTATTATAGTTTTGCACATTCGTAAGAAGAAATATCATGCCTTAATAACTCCATGATTTTTAGTTCATCCATCGCATCCATTACGGCATTGTGAGTTTCACGATAGCTATAGTCACTGCTTAGCATCTGCAGGATGCTTTCAACTGAATATCCGCGTTTTAATCTGCCGCTTTTACATACTTCTGCATCAGCAGGGATAGCATGATTGAACTGACGGTAGGCAGCAAGTCTCATTATATCAAACCATTTAAAGTCATGAAGCTCTTTAAGATGTCCATGGTCGAATTTGGCATTATATGCAAAGATGTGCTTTGTATTGTTGGACGTAAGGTAATCACAGATATCTCTCATGGCAGCCTCCCTTGAAGTGACTGTTTGAGGAATACTTTTTACTATCCTTAGGACATCGGAATACATGCCACCCTTCTTATACTCAGGATCGATGATGTAATATTTTGCACCAACACATTTGTAGGTATCCATATCTGCCAGAACGATTCCGACTGACATTACCTCATTGTTCCAATTTGTTTCAGTGTCGATGACTGCTATTTTATTATCAGGATTATGACGGGAAATTGTGCGTTTAAGAGAAATAACAGTCTCTGCATGTTCAGTATTAGAGACTGCCTTCTTTGTTTCTGGATGCACAGTCTTTTTCTGAGTATCATACTTGGTGTCAGGGTGTTCGGATTTCTTATAGGTATCATACTTGGGGTCAGAATGTCCGGTTTTCTTCTGAACCTCATGTTTAGTATCAGAATGTCCGTTTTTTGTATGAACATCTGTTTTAGTGTCCGGGATATTGGACTTGGTATTTTTTATCATATCTAAAAAATCAAGGGATTTGTTGTAACTCATATTTTTCTCCAATTTAATTAGTAAACCAATTATAATAAATAGAAGTTGAAACATGCAACTTTGGAATAAGTGAATTAATGTGCTGATTTTTTCAGATCATCAACATGTCAGTTCGTAGTCAATATAAGGAGATAAAAATGAGAGCAGTTGTAACAAGAGTTTTGTCAGCGTCAGTAACAATAGAGGGGAAGAAAGTAGCTGATATAGATAAAGGTTTTTTGGTATTACTTGGGGTTCATGTCAGTGATACAGAGCAGGAGGCGAAGAAAATTGCTGACAGGATATGTGGACTGAGAGTATTTGAGGATGAAAATGGAAAGATGAATATCAATCCCAAGGATGCAGGGGCGAAGCTTCTTATTGTCAGTCAGTTTACCCTTTATGCAGATTGCAAATCCAGACGCCCGGGATTTACTGATGCAGCAAGGCCTGAAGTTTCCAATCCGTTGTATGAGCTGGTGGTAGCTGAGTGCAGGCAGCAGGGATTTGAAGTTCAGACAGGAGAATTTGGGGCTGATATGAAAGTTGAGTCAGTCAATGATGGACCGGTCACGATCATTCTTGATACGGATGAACTTTCTTCAAAAAAATAAAAATCAAATCTATATAATGGAAAACTCAAAAATACCCACTAAGCTTCAGGAAAAATTGTATTTCCTGGCTTAGTGGGTGTTTTATTGTTAACGACATCAGGAATTGCCTGATGTCGTTTGCAGCACCGGATTTTGGTCACTTAAAGTGGCGTATTTCCATATTGGTGGAGTTATTTGTAGTCTCTTGCTGCCTTTATGAAGCCTGCAAAGAGAGGATGCGGATTATTGGGACGTGACTTAAATTCAGGATGAGCCTGTGTTGCAATGAAAAAGGAATTAACAGGATATTCGATCATTTCAACAATTCTGTTATCAGGAGATAATCCGCACAAGCGCAGACCGTTTTCTTTTAACGCATCACGGAAATCGTTGTTCACTTCATAGCGGTGACGATGACGCTCTGTGATGTTTTCTGATCCATACAGTGAGAAGGCAAGTGTGTCTTTCTCAAGGGTGCAGGGATATGAGCCAAGCCTAAGAGTGCCGCCTAAGTCCTCGCCTGTTGTATGATCCGGTAAAAGCGCGATAAGCGGATGTGTAGTACCGGGATTAAACTCAATTGAATGAGCATCTTCATAGCCTATAACATTTCTTGCAAATTCGATTATTGTAAGCTGCATACCAAGGCAGATTCCAAGGAATGGAATATTATTTTCCCTTGCATATTGTATGGAGGTGATCATGCCTTCGATTCCGCGATCGCCAAAACCGCCGGGAACAATCACTCCCTGCACGTCTGACAGTATTTCTGAAACATTATCTTTTGTTACGGTTTCGGAATCAATCCATTTGATCTTAACTTCTCTTTTTGCTGCGATACCGCCATGTTTAAGCGCTTCAACTACGCTCAGATAAGCATCGTGGAGCTGGGTGTATTTTCCTACCAGTGCTATGGTCACAGATTCTTTTAGAGAATATAAAGTGTCAACCATGTTTTGCCAGTCGTCGAGCTTTGGTGAAGGGCAGTCAAGGCTAAGGCATTCAAGAGTAACCTCAGCAAGCTGTTCTTTTTCCATTGCAAGCGGTGCTTCATACAGGTATTTAAGATCAAGATTGTTTAACACATTTTTGCTCGGAACATTGCAGAAAAGAGAAATCTTTTCCTTGGTCTCCTTATCAAGTTCGACCTCGCTTCTGCAGACGATAACATCCGGAGATAAGCCCATGCCCTGCAAGGTCTTTACTGCTGATTGAGTTGGCTTTGTCTTGATTTCCTGTGAACAGCGAAGATATGGGATAAGAGAAACCAGAATGATCATTGCATTCTCATGTCCTACATCATGCTGAAACTGTCTGATTGCCTCAAGGAAGGGCTGAGATTCAATATCACCCACTGTTCCTCCGACTTCAATGATTGCGATGTGAGTGCTGTCATCCTCATAATTCCTGTAGAAACGATCCTTTATCTCATTGGTAATGTGGGGTATAACCTGGACAGTATGTCCGCCATAATCACCGCGGCGCTCTTTGTGTAATACTGACCAGTATATTTTGCCGGTCGTAACATTCGAGTTTTTATCAAGACTTTCATCTATGAATCGCTCGTAATGTCCAAGATCCAGATCGGTTTCCGTGCCGTCTTCAGTTACAAAAACCTCACCATGCTGAATGGGATTCATTGTTCCCGGATCCATGTTTATATATGGGTCAAATTTCTGCATGGTCACTTTGTAGCCACGGGCCTTCAAAAGTCTTCCAAGCGACGCTGCCGTAATTCCCTTTCCTAATCCTGAAACTACACCGCCCATAACGAAAACATATTTTACCGACATAAAGCCTCCTATTCATAAAAATAAAACAGGCGCCAAAACAGTGAGAGTTACCCTACTGTTTTGGCGCCATTGCCATTACCTATCTATGTTAAATACTTTTATTTAGCATGTCAATATGTTTTATATGATTAAGCGAAAAGTAGCTTGACACATAATTACAGGCAGTTGTAAATTAAATCATAAGGCAAAGGCGTCTTGGATTATTCCATGACGCCTTTTTTCTTTAATTAAGAAGCAAAACCATGGAAGGAGTATAACGAAAAATGGCACGAATAAATTACAATTATCTAAAGCTTCCCGGAAGTTATCTGTTTTCCACAATAGGGAAAAAGGTAAGTGAGTTCTCAGAGAAGAATCCTGATAAAGAGATTATAAGACTTGGAATCGGCGATGTAACACAGCCTCTTGCACCGGCAATAGTTGATGCGCTCCATAATGCAGTGGATGAGATGGGCAATTCTGACACCTTCAAAGGATACGCTCCGGATCTTGGATATGATTTTTTAAGAAATATCATCTCAGAGAAGGATTTTAAGGATAGAGGGTGTGATATAGATCTTGATGAAATTTTCGTGTCAGACGGTGCCAAGAGCGACTGCGGAAATATCCAGGAAATATTTGGCCTTGATAACAAAATTGCCGTTTGTGACCCTGTTTATCCGGTTTATGTTGATTCCAATGTAATGGCAGGAAGAACAGGTGAATATATGCCTGAAATAGAGCGCTTCAAGGATGTTATTTATATGAAGTGTACTAAGGAAAATGATTTTACGCCTGACATACCTGATGAGATTCCTGATCTTATTTATTTGTGTTTTCCCAATAACCCCACAGGTGCAGTAATGAAAAAGGATAAGCTTCAGGAGTGGGTAGACTTTGCTAACAGAAATGATTCGATCATTCTTTATGACGCAGCATATGAGGCATTTATTTCTGAGGATGATGTGCCTCACAGTATTTATGAATGTGAAGGTGCTAAGGACTGCGCAATAGAATTCAGATCTTTTTCCAAAACTGCCGGATTTACAGGATTGAGACTTGGGTATACAGTAATACCGAAAGAACTATCTACGGGCGGCGAGAAATTGTGGCCTCTTTGGGCAAGAAGACATGGAACCAAGTATAACGGCGCTCCTTACATTGTTCAAAGAGCAGGTGAAGCTGCCTATTCTGATGAAGGAAGGAAACAGATCAGAGCGCAGATACAATATTATAAGGAAAATGCATCAATAATCTCGGAAGGATTAAAGCGCGCCGGATATGAGATATATGGCGGAGTGAATGCGCCTTATATCTGGATGAAGACGCCTGATGATATGACAAGCTGGGAGTTCTTTGATTACCTGCTTGAAAAAGTAAATGTGGTTGGAACTCCGGGATCAGGATTTGGTCCGTCAGGTGAGCATTACTTCAGACTTACTGCATTTGGCAGCAGAGAAAACACCTTAAGAGCGATTGAGCGTTTTGGTAATCTGTGATTCTGTTTAAGGTAATTTATGGAAATTGATAAGGTTTTATTTGGCAGGATAAAGGATCTTGCCAGAAGAGCTTTTGAGAATAGTTATGTCACACATACGGATTTTTTATCACTATCTGAGATATATGATGTAAAGAGCGCATGTGCTGCAAATGGACTTGTGACAGGGGAAAATCAGATAGACGGAGTAGACTATTGCATATATGGAGGCACATCAGAGCCTGAGAGGGCTGTGATGTGTTTCCTTCCATCATATCTGGATGAGGAGAACTTTTTACAGGCAGAAGCGGTACAGTCAGATGTCATCAGCTGCATACTGATAGAACCCGTAAACAAAAGATTTGCAGATGAACTTACACACCGTGATTTTCTTGGTGCTCTTATGAATCTTGGGATAGAGAGAAACAGGATAGGAGATATCAGGACTGATCAGACTAAAGCATTCGTCTTTGTAATGAATGATGTCGCTGATCTTATATGCAATGAGCTTTTCAGGGTTAAGCATACTACGGTGAGATGTAAAAAGGTTAAAGCTACAGAGTGTGATATAGTTCCTGAGTACCAGGAAATAGAAGGAACTGTTTCATCTGAGAGATTGGATGCTGTTCTGGCGCTTGTTTATAAGCTTAGCAGAAGTAAAGCGCATGACCTTGTTGAAACCGAGTCTGTATTTGTTGACGGAAAGACTGCCTATAGCGCCGGCTATGACCTCAAACCAGGAGCAAGAGTTTCTGTCAGAGGATATGGAAAATTCGTCTATGACGGAGTGCAGAAGGAGACCAGAAAAGGAAGACTATCGATAAAATTAAAAAAATATTAAGTATATACTTGTTCAGATATTTGCCAAGATGGTTTATAATATCAATAATTTGGCATATGCCAATTATATTGGCATAAATATGAATGCTCTAAATGCTATATTTCAGGAGGTTTTTTCTTATGGCAGATTGGTTTGGCAAGGATGTATTTAAATTAGGATTTGGTTTGATGCGTCTTCCCAAAAATGCTGATGGAAGCATGGATATTCCGCATATTTCAAAGATGGTGGATGAGTTTATAGAGGCTGGTGGAACATATTTTGATACCGCATATGTATATGATGATGGTAAGAGTGAAGAGGCCTTTAAGTTGGCTGTGGCAGACAGATATCCCAGAGAAAGCTACACAGTTTGTACAAAGCTTAATGCACGTGTTGCAAAGGATGAAGAGAGCGCTAAACAGCAGCTATTCACAAGCTTAGAGCGTACCGGAGCAGGATATTTTGATTATTATCTTCTTCATGCGCTTGCAAGAAACAATATCAGTTATTATGATGATTATCATCTTTGGGATTTTGTTCTTGAACAGAAGGAGAAAGGACTCATTAAGAATTGGGGTTTCTCTTTCCATGATGATCCTGAGTTTTTGGATGAACTGCTCACAAAGCACCCGGAGGTGGATTTTATACAGCTTCAGATAAATTATGCTGATATGGAGAATCCATCAGTTCAGTCTCGTGCATGCTACGAGGTTGCAAGAAAACACGGTAAATCCATCACTGTTATGGAGCCTGTAAAGGGTGGAGCTTTGGCGAATCCTATCCCTCAGGTTACTGAGTTATTCAAGAAAGTTAATCCAGATCTTTCACCTGCCAGCTGGGCAATACGTTATGTAGCAGGTATGGAAGGAATAATCACAGTTCTGTCCGGAATGAGCAACATTGAACAGATGAGAGATAATCTCAGCTACATGAGGAATTTCAAGCCTCTTGATGAGACAGAGCAGGATACAGTTAAAAAGGTTGTAGAGGCTATGAATGCAGTGGACAACATTAAATGTACTTCATGTCATTATTGCGTTGAAGGCTGTCCTATGCAGATTCCGATTCCTGATATTTTCAATGCAAGGAATCAGCAGCTTATTTACAATAACACAGAAGGTGCCAAGTGGAATTATGCAAACGCCACCAGAGATAAAGGACTTGCTTCTGCATGTGTTCAGTGTGGACAGTGTGAAGGCGCATGTCCTCAGCACTTGCCTATTATTTCACTTTTGCAGGATTGTGCCGCTAATCTGGAATAATTCAGAAAAGGCCTGACTGTATACAGGCAAATAAGAGATTAGTCAGTTATGGAATCCCGGATTTCTAAGGAAAGCGGGATTCCTTTCTTTTGAGCAGAGCACTTGACGAGGTATTATCGAGTTTAGTGGAGCTTGCTTAAGCAGAACACTTGGAGAGATTATCTCCTTTGAAAATTTGTAATAATTGCTTAATATATGATTATAGACATGATATAATAAATTTCGGCTAAAGATATGATTCTCTAGCCAGAATACTACTTCAGAAGGGGTTTAAGTATCACGGGTCATGGGGAGACCATAACGGACTTTATGATACGAGAGGGATATGAAAAAGACCAAACTTGACATCAAAACATTAGGTGGCTTCGAAATAATCTGTAATGATAAGGGAATCACATTGGGAAGAAACCGGGCTTCTAAGTATATTCAGCTTGTCGCCAGAGTTTTTACTGCAGGAAGCGAAGGTGTCAGTAAAGAGGATCTTCAGGATGATATTTATTCTGAGGATCTCAATGTAAAAAGTAATCTGAATAACAGTATGAACAACCTCATCTATCAGTTCAGGAAGGTTGCTGAGAAAGCCGGCATTCCTGGAGGGAATGTAGTGGCATTTTCTGATGGTGTCTATAAGGCAGCGCCTGAAGTCGATGCAGTGACGGATACTGTTGAATTTGTCAGATACATAAATGCTGCCAGGAATGCTTCAGACTATGAGGAAAAAGCTGAGAATTATCAAAAAGCTTTTGACTTATATAAAGGTGACTTTTTACCTGAATTAAATGATTTGTACTGGATATCTAAAAAGAGCGAGGACTTAAGAACGCTTTACGAAGAGTGCGTTGATTTCCTTGCTGATTTCTATAAATCCAAGAAGAATTATGTGAAGATGGCGAGAGTTTTTCATAATGCATCAGTTATCGATCCTGACTGCGAGTGGCAGGTTGGAGAGATTAACGCATATAGGCATATGAAGGATTACAAGAAAGCATATATTCTTTATGAAGAGATGATAAGGTACTATGCAGAGGAACTTGGAATCACACCCACCGAGAATATGCAGAGATGCTATCAGAAGCTACAGGATGCAGCTTTCTCCGGAACTGATGGTGAAGAAGGCGATGTGGCAGCAGAGAATTCACTTAAAAATGGACTTCTCGGAGAGGATGAGGGCGGACCTTATGAGTGCCTTTTCCCTGAAATGAGCGCTTCATACCATATACTAAGCAGAAATATGGAGAGGCATGGATTAACTGTATTTCTGCTTCTTCTTACAATAGCTGACTATGAAGGAAAAGAGATCAGACAGGAAGAGAAGGCCGAGAGACGAATGGAGACTTTGAAGGATGCCATAAATGAGACTCTCAGGCATGGGGATGCTTTTTGTAAGTATTCCAGAACCCAGTATCTCGTATTGCTTACCGGAACCGGAGTAGAGGAGTGCATGCTTGTACACAGAAGATTGCAGGACAGACTTAAAGTGCTTGCAGGCCCCAGAGCTTCACTTAATTATCGTATAATATCATATGCAGATATGACTGCAGAATCTGCAGGGGAATAAAAAAGGAAAGTTTTTTTCGAAATAATTATAATATAATGTAGCTTTACTATTAACATTATAAAAGCTTTAGACTTAATTCATAAATAATTGAATGTAAGTGATATAATTATTATTGAGGGGGCATAATAGTAATTCGGAGGAATGCCCATGGCTATTGGGAATCTAGACTTAACTTCGCTCGACAGGACTCTGATGACCAATGAGCAGAAGTCACTACTGAACGTTAATAATGTATCACAGAAGGAAGTTGAGCAACTGCTTATCATGAGAGGGCAGGTGCAGGAATTCCAGATGATGATGATGAAGTATGATTGTGCTTTATCAGAAGTGAGAACTAAGCTTGAGGTCCTTAATAAAGAGTTTTCACTGAAAAACAATCGAAATCCTTTTGAGAGTATAAAAAGCAGAATAAAGACACCGGTAAGTATATATGAAAAATTGAATCGCAAAGGGATACCTTTTTCGATAGAGAATATTGAGAGCAATATTTCTGATATCGCAGGCTGTAGAGCGATTTGTTCTTTTGTTGATGATATTTATATGCTTGCCGATTGCTTGAAAAAGCAGGATGACGTTAATGTCCTTGTTGAAAAAGATTATATTTCCACTCCAAAAGAGAGCGGCTACAGAAGCTTGCATCTTATAATTGAAACCCCTATCTTTCTTACAGATGTTAAGGAAATGATAAAGGTCGAAGTTCAGTTTAGAACCATTGCAATGGATTTTTGGGCTAGCCTGGAACATAAGATGAAGTATAAGAAAGATATTGAAAACGCACAGCTCATTTCTGAAGATCTGAAATTCAGCGCAGATCTTATAAATCAGCTAGACAGAAGAATGCAACAGATTCGCGAGAGAATAGATGCAGGTGATGGAAAGCCGTACGTTATGACTCCGACTGAGGAGGAGGAGAGGGCTGACTGTGAGACAATGGAGATTATAAGACGTGAGATCCGTGCTGAACAGAATGCTATGCTCAGAAGGAAAAGTAATCAAAACTAAATATTAAAAACTTCGCTATGAATGTGATAAAAAACGAAAGGGGCAAAAGAAAATTTTGTCCCTTTCGTTTTTTTAGTGCGCCTAGCGGCGCACGTTTCTAACGGGTTTAAGTCCCGAATCCGCCCGGTAGTGGGAAGGATATAGCCGAAAGCAAGGGTGTCCGCCGCGAGACGGAATCTGAAGGAAGCTGGATGTGGGGAACATACTAACCCACGGGCAAATCTCCGGTCTGACGTACAGAAATCTCATACGAGGTTATGCATGAGGGTAAGGCTGCTATACAAGTCGAAGCCCAATAACTACACGGAATCATGCATGATAAATGAGGCAGATGGATGGAGAGGAAGAAACGTGTGGTACCTAGGGAGGTCTGCGCGAAACGCCCTGAAAGGAGCAACCACCGTACAAGGAAACGAGGCGGTGCTGAACACGCAGAAATCAGCAGAGGTCATAGTAGGGATATGGACATGGAAACATGGACATGCTAACCGAAGGACCGAAATCAGTAGGAGTCTTAAGTATGACCGAGAAAGGAGGAATGACCGTTAATGGCAGAAAACATTGATAATGGCTGTTCGCAAAGAGATAGTGCGGAACACAAAGGGTATGCGAAAGCGCTTAGGTCATTCAATCGGATATGGAAAGAAAGAGACAGTGCACAGCCGAAGCTCTTGGAAGCGATACTATATAAGGACAACTTTAACAGAGCGTATAAAAGAGTTAAGGCAAACAAGGGAGCGCCAGGTATTGATGGTATGACCATTAAAGAGGCACTTCCGTACCTTAAGGAACATCAACAGGAGTTAACTGACCGCATATACCGCGGCAAGTATACCCCATCGCCAGTCAGGCGAGTTGAGATTCCAAAACCAGATGGTGGTGTGCGCAAGCTTGGCATACCTACCGTGATAGACCGAACACTCCAACAGGCAATAACTCAACAGTTAGTGCCCATCTATGAACCATTGTTTGCGGACGGAAGCTACGGCTATCGTCCAAATAGAAGCGCAAAGGATGCTATACAGAAAGTAAAGGAATACGCAGAACAAGGCTACACTTTCGCGGTAGTCTTGGACCTATCTAAGTATTTCGATACCTTGAATCATGAAATTCTTATCAATCTCCTCAGAAGGAATGTGAAGGATGAACGTGTAGTTCAACTAATAAAGCGCTATCTGAAAAGTGGGGTAATGGAAAACGGAGTGGTCATTGATACAGAGGAAGGTTCACCGCAAGGTGGAAATCTATCTCCGCTTCTTGCGAATATCTACCTCAATGAGTTCGACCAAGAGTTTCTGAAAAGAGGTGTGCCCTGCATAAGATATGCAGATGACATCGTTCTTCTTGCGAAAAGCAAAAGAGCATCAGAGAGACTCTTGGAAAGCAGTACTAAATATCTCGAAGAGAAACTGAAGCTAACGGTTAATCGGGAGAAAAGTCGTACTGTAAGCGTGTTTGCAATCCGAAATTTTAAATTCCTTGGCTTTGCATTGGGAAGGAACGGAAATGGCATTTATGTCAGAGTTCATCCAAAGTCATGGAAGAAGTTTAAGTCTAAGCTGAAAGACTTATCTTCCCGTAAGTCTGTACAGTCCATCAAGCCAAGCCTAGAGAAAATCAAGGTGTATGCTAGAGGATGGCTTAACTACTATGGAATAGCCAGCATGAAGAACAACATAGATGACATTAATAAGTGGCTCTATCACAGAATACGCATGTGCATATGGAAACAGTGGAAACTTCCCAAGACAAAGAAGAGGAATCTTATTAAACTGGGGATACCTGAATACTATGCACATATCACAGCCAACAGCCGTAGAGGCTATTGGTTTGTGTCTGGTATGGGTGCGGTTAACCGTGCCTTATCAAAAGAAAGACTGATAAACAGTGGCTTTTATGATTTAGCCACAGCCTATCAGTCTGTGCACGTCAACTATTGAAAGCGCCGTATACCGAACGGTACGTACGGTGCTGTGAGAGGACGGCGGTTAGTCACCGCCTCCTACTCGATTATCTGAGCAGAGTACTTAGCACAGCTCTTTTCGAACTTAGTGCCAGCCATGCAAATCCGCTTGGTATGGTGCTTTAGAGGCTGGTGGAGCTTGGTGTAAATACTGCGTACTCAAAATTTGTTTATAGAGCTGTCCATCTTCCACTTGCTCCGCAAGGAAGAACCAGTCCGTTTGATGAAACAGGAAGCCCTACTTCATCTGCTTCTACCGTGCCTTTATGAAGCGGATCGATAGCCGAGTGTATCATATAAGAAAGAACTGCAGGCTGTAATCCTGTGGTGTATGAATTAATAAGGAAGAATAAAGGCTTGTCTGAAAGCAACTGAACACTTCTTAATATAAGATCATATACACAGTCTTCAATTTTCCATATTTCTCCCTTGGGACCTCTTCCGTAGGAAGGAGGATCCATGATGATGCCATCATAATGATTACCGCGTCTGATCTCACGATCAACAAATTTTCCACAATCGTCAACAAGATATCTGATGGGAGCTTCTGCAAGACCGGAGGAAGCGGCATTTTCTTTTGCCCATGCAACCATACCTTTGGCTGCATCAACGTGTGTAACGGAAGCACCTGCTTTGGCAGCGGATACGGTAGCTCCGCCGGTATATGCAAAAAGATTAAGCACCTTGATCGGACGGTCTGCATTTTTTATCAGCTCAGAGAACCAGTCCCAATTGGCAGCCTGTTCAGGGAACAATCCTGTATGTTTAAAACTGAATGGCTTTAAATGAAAGGTGAGTTCCTTATAATTAATTGTCCATTCCTCTGGAAGGGATCTGAAGTCCCATTCTCCGCCGCCCTTGTTACTTCTCTGGTAACGTGCATTCCATTTCTTCCATCCCATATGCTTTTTGGGAGTCTTCCAAATTACCTGAGGATCGGGCCTTACAAGCATGTAATCACCCCAGCGTTCAAGCTTTTCTCCATCAGAGGTATCTATAACCTGATAATCTTTCCAGTTATTTGCAATCCACATAAATACTCCTTATAATAATAAATGTTGTTATTTGGATTGGTGTACATTAATAAATAGTAGTTATATAGTCATTCGGGATTTATAAAAACCGTTGACATAAATGAGTAAATGACCCATAACAACATAATAAATAATATCATGAAAATCTTCTATATATTATAGAAGAAACATTTACACATTTTATCCGAAAATGCATAAAATGCTAGTGTATGCATAAAATAGATTAAAATAAATCAAGCCTAAATGGCTAAAATTGCCTATTTTTATTAAAAAGTGATTAATTTTGAAAATTATGCTTGCATGAAATGAAAAAATGATATATAGTAATCCATGCTGTGACATGATAGCTGTGAAGCGTGAGGTTGCTGTCTTATCCAGTGAGACAGGTTTTCCGTGGAGCGAATGTCAAGGGACCAATTGGTCTGACAATCTGACGACAAGTCACTGTACAAACAAAATGTCTGCGAAGCTATGCTAGCAGAAACGACGTGTGAAAACAGGGTTTTTAGAAATTTGAATCCATGACACACACGGGAGAGTGTACAGTCACCGCTTGTCGTACTTATCTAATTAAAGTGCGAAAAGGAGGCGACTTTTTTTATGGCAAATCAGGTAATGAGAATTACTCTTAAGGCGTATGATCATCAGCTCGTAGATGCTTCTGCAAAGAAGATCATCGAAACAGTTAAGAAGAACGGATCTCAGGTCAGCGGACCTGTACCGCTTCCTACAAAGAAGGAAGTAGTAACAATCCTTCGTGCTGTACATAAGTACAAGGATTCCAGAGAGCAGTTCGAGCAGAGAACACATAAGAGACTGATCGATATCATCACACCTACACCTAAGACAGTTGAGGCTCTTCAGAGATTAGAGATGCCTGCAGGTGTAAACATCAATATCAAGATGAAATAATTCATCGGTAACTAATGTAAACCTCTACTAGTATGATGCGAGGCGTATGATGCCGTGAAAACTGGAGAATTGCAAAATGGCAATTAAAGCGACATTACGAATGAAACAAGCATCCGCTGTAGATGTAATAAGGAGGTAAATACAATGAAGAAGGCTATCTTAGCTACGAAGATCGGTATGACACAGATCTTCAACGAAGACGGTTCACTTGTTCCTGTAACTGTTTTACAGGCAGGCCCCTGTGTAGTAACACAGATCAAGACCGTTGAAAATGATGGTTACAGTGCAGTTCAGGTTGGCTATGTTGATAAGAAAGAAAAGATCATCAACAGAGACAAGAACGGCAAAAAGACTATCGTACATGCACATGGTGTAAACAAGGCTCAGCAGGGTCACTTCAAGAAGGCAGGCGTATCCTGCAAGAGATTTGTTCGCGAGTTCAAATTCGAGAATGCTTCTGAATATGAGCTTGGAAGTGAGATTAAGGCAGACATCTTCGCTGCTGGCGACAAGATTGATGCTACTGCAACATCCAAGGGTAAGGGATTCCAGGGTGCTATCAAGAAGAATGGTCAGCACAGAGGACCCATGGCTCATGGTTCTAAGTTCCACCGTCATCAGGGTTCTAACGGATCCAGTTCCGATCCGAGCCGTGTATTCAAGGGAAAAGGAATGCCTGGTCACATGGGATGCGTTAAGGTAACAGTTCAGAATCTTGAGGTTGTTCGTGTAGATGCTGAGAAGAATCTGATCCTTGTAAAGGGCGCAGTACCTGGACCGAAGAAGGGACTTGTAACAATCAAGGAAACCACAAAGGTTGAGGCATAACTTTTCACGAAAGGAGGAACATACAGATGGCTAACGTATCTGTTTACAATATGGAAGGCAAAGAAGTTGGCAGCATCGAGCTTAATGATGCCATCTTCGGAGTTGAAGTTAATGAACATCTCGTACACATGGCAGTTATCCAGCAACTTGCTAATAATCGCCAGGGTACTCAGAAGGCAAAGACACGTTCCGAAGTTAGCGGAGGTGGTCGCAAGCCTTGGAGACAGAAGGGAACCGGTCATGCAAGACAGGGTTCAACAAGATCTCCTCAGTGGACAGGCGGCGGTGTAGTATTCGCTCCCGTTCCGAGAGATTACTCTTTCAAAATGAACCAGAAAGAGAAGAGAGCAGCTCTTAAGTCTGCACTCACAGACAAGGTTCAGACAGGTAAGCTTGTTGTTCTTGATGAGCTTAAGTTTGATGAGTTCAAGACAAAGAAATTTGCTGAGGTAATGACTAACCTTAAGGCTACTCGCAAGGCACTTGTTGTTGTTGCTGAGAATGACGAGAAGGTTGTTAAGTCAGCTAAGAACCTTGCAGAGGTTAAGACAACTCTTACAAATACAATCAATGTTTACGATATCGTAAACGCTCAGACACTCGTTCTTACTAAGGACGCAGTTGCAAAAATCGAGGAGGTGTATGCATAATGGCAGCTTTACAGTATTATGATGTAATCCTTGAGCCTGTACTTACAGAGAAGAGCATGAATGCCATGGGCGAAAAGAAATACACTTTCTTCGTTCATCCTGAAGCAAACAAGACTCAGATAAAGGAAGCAGTTGAGAAGATGTTCGATGGCGCTAAGGTTTCCAAGGTTAACACTCTTAATGCAAATGGTAAGCTTAAGAGACGTGGAATGACTTATGGCAGAACTGCTAAGATTAAGAAGGCTATCGTACAGCTCACTGCAGATAGTAAGGATATCGAGATATTCCAGGGACTTTGATAATAACTAATTGACTATATGCACAGGATCTTAACAAAGTCCGGATCCAGGTTTTAAACCGTGCATGATAATAAAAAGGAGATAATCATGGGAATTAAGAAATACGGCCCATATACACCGTCCAGAAGAAACATGACAGGTTCTGATTTCTCAGAGATCACAAAGAGCACTCCTGAGAAGAGCCTCCTTGTTTCTAAGAATTCAAAGGCTGGACGTAATAACCAGGGTAAGATTACAGTTAGACATCGCGGTGGCGGCGGAAGAAGAAAGTACAGAATTATCGATTTCAAGCGTTCAAAAGATGAGTGCACAGCAAAGGTTATCGGTATCGAGTACGATCCTAACAGAACAGCTAACATCGCACTGCTTGAGTATGAGGATGGCACAAAGGCATACATTCTTGCACCTCAGGGTCTTAAGGATGGCATGACAATCATGAATGGTCCTGATGCCGAAGTTCGTATCGGTAACTGCCTCCCTCTTGCTAACATCCCTGTTGGTGAAAGCATTCACAACATTGAGCTTTATCCTGGAAGAGGCGGTCAGCTTGTTCGTTCAGCTGGTAACTCTGCTCAGCTCATGGCTAAAGAAGGAAAGTATGCAACACTTCGTCTTCCTTCAGGCGAAATGAGACTTGTTCCAATCGAGTGTCGTGCAACAATCGGTACAGTTGGTAACATTGATCATAACCTTATCAATATCGGTAAAGCTGGTCGTAAGCGTCACATGGGTATCCGCCCTACAGTTCGTGGATCAGTTATGAACCCGAATGATCACCCGCATGGTGGTGGTGAGGGTAGAGCACCTATCGGTCGTCCCGGTCCGTGCACACCTTGGGGTAAGCCTGCTCTTGGTTACAAGACACGTAAGAAGAAAAAGGCTTCTAACAAGATGATCATCAGAAGAAGAGATGGTAAGGCTATCAAATAATTGATGCCGGTTGATAAAGGATGAACAAATCACTTGACTGGATTTAGCGGTCTTGTGATTTCATCCGACAGTAAGAAAACGTATTGACATATACGAGAGGAGAATGACAATGTCTAGATCACTTAAAAAGGGACCTTTCGCAGATGCAAGTTTGCTTAAGAAGATCGATGCAATGAATGCTGAGAATCAGAAGCAGATTGTTAAGACATGGTCCCGTCGTTCCACGATTTTCCCTTCCTTCGTTGGACACACAATCGCTGTTCATGACGGAAGAAAGCATATTCCGGTATATGTAACGGAAGATATGGTTGGTCACAAACTTGGTGAGTTTGTTCCTACAAGAACCTACAGAGGTCACGCAGGCAACTCTCCTGAGAAGAAGGGTGGAGTTCGCTAAGTTCTTGTGACTTGGTTCAACATTGAAAGGAGGTTAAATCTATGGCAACAGCACATAGATCTCAAGTTAAAAGAGAGAGAAATGCTCAGAAGGATACAAGACCTTCAGCTAAATTATCTTACGCAAGAATCCCTGTTCAGAAGGCATGCTTCGTAATGGATGCTATCAGGGGTAAGGACGTTGAGACAGCACTTGCTATCCTGGAGTACAATCCAAGATACGCTTCCAGCGTTATTTATAAGTTACTTAATTCTGCAATTGCAAATGCTGAAAATAACAACGGCATGAACAGAGCAAATCTGTACATTGCAGAGTGCAATGCAAGCAATGGCCCGATTATGAAGAGAATTCAGCCTAGAGCTCAGGGTAGAGCATACAGAATTCAGAAGAGATTAAGCCATTTGACTTTAATTCTGGATGAGAGATAAGAAAGGAGAAAGTAAGTTCAATGGGACAGAAAGTTAATCCTCATGGCCTCAGAGTCGGCATCATTGCAGATTGGGATTCCAAGTGGTATGCAGAGAATGACGAGTTTGCAGACAATCTTGTTGAAGATTACAAAATCAGAAAGTTTCTGAAGAAGAAGCTTTACGCTGCAGGTATCTCAAAGATCGAGATCGAGAGAGCATCTGATCGCGTTAAGGTAATCGTTTATACAGCAAAGCCCGGTTTCGTAATTGGTAAGGGTGGCGCAGAGATCGAAGTTACTAAGAAGGAGCTTTCAAAGCTTACAGATAAGAAGGTTCTTGTTGATATTAAAGAAATCAAGAAGCCCGATAAGGACGCTCAGCTTGTTGCTGAAAACATTGCTCAGCAGCTTGAGAATCGTGTATCTTTCCGTCGTGCTATGAAGTCATGCATGAGCAGAACAATGAAGACAGATGCACAGGGTATCAAGGCTTGCTGCAGTGGTCGTCTTGGTGGTGCTGATATCGCTCGTAGCGAATTCTACAGCGAGGGTACAATCCCGCTTCAGACACTTAGAGCAGATATTGATTATGGTTTTGCTGAGGCAGATACAACCTATGGTAAGGTTGGTGTAAAGGTATGGATCTATAAGGGTGAAGTACTTCCGACTAAAGCATCCGAGAATTCAGATAAGGAAGGGAGCGATAAATAATGTTAATGCCGAAGAGAGTAAAGCATCGTAAGCAGTTCCGCGGTTCTATGGCTGGTAAGGCTACACGCGGCAACACAATCGCATACGGTGAGTATGGAATAGTAGCGCTTGAGCCCTGCTGGATTCGTTCAAATCAGATCGAGGCAGCCCGTGTCGCTATGACTCGTTTCATCAAGCGTGGTGGTCAGGTTTGGATCAAGATTTTCCCTGACAAGCCTGTTACAGCGAAGCCTGCTGAAACTCGTATGGGTTCCGGTAAGGGTTCTGTAGATTACTGGGTAGCAGTTGTTAAGCCTGGACGTGTAATGTTTGAAATCGGCGGAGTCGATGAAGAAGTTGCAAGAGAAGCACTTCGTCTTGCAACACACAAACTTCCTTGCAAGTGCAAGATCGTTTCAAAGGCTGATTTGGAAGGCGGTGCATCCAATGAAAACTAATAAGTATGTAGAAGAGCTGAAAGCTAAGTCTGCTGAGGAACTCAGCCAGGAGCTTGTATCAGCTAAAAAGGAACTTTTTAATCTGAGATTCCAGAACGCAACTAACCAGCTGGATAACACAGCAAGAATTAAAGAGGTTAGAAAGAATATTGCTAGAATTCAGACTGTGATTACACAGAAAGCAGCACAGTAATGGAATCCTGAAAGGAGTATATCGTGGAAAGAAATTTAAGAAAAACGCGTGTTGGTAAAGTAACAAGCGATAAGATGGATAAGACCATCGTTGTTTCCATCGAAGATCATGTAAAGCACCCTCTTTACAAGAAGATCGTAAAAAGAACCTATAAGCTGAAGGCTCATGATGAGAACAATGAGTGCCATATAGGTGATACAGTCAAGGTTATGGAAACAAGACCGATCTCTAAAGACAAGAGATGGAGACTGGTTCAGATTATTGAGCGTGCTAAGTAATTAGCTGATAGTTGATTATAAAGGAGAAATAACATGATTCAGCAGGAAAGCAGACTTAGAGTTGCTGATAACACTGGTGCAAAAGAACTTTTGACAATTCGTGTTATGGGCGGTTCTACAAGAAGATATGCGAGAATCGGCGATGTAGTTGTTGCTTCGGTCAAAGAAGCAACACCAGGCGGCGTTGTAAAGAAGGGTGATGTCGTTAAGGCAGTTGTAGTACGTACTGTTAAGGAGACTCGCCGTAAGGATGGTTCTTACATCCGTTTCGATGAGAACGCTGCAGTTATCATCAACGATGAAGGTAACCCGAAGGGAACTCGTATTTTTGGACCCGTTGCAAGAGAGCTTCGTGATAAGAAGTACATGAAGATTCTTTCTCTCGCTCCGGAAGTATTATAAGGAGGCACCGAATGTCTACAAGTAAGATTAAAAAGGGCGATACCGTTAAGGTTATTGCTGGTAAGAGCAAAGATAAAGAAGGCAAGGTACTCTCCGTTGACACAAAGAATGGTAAGGTAGTAGTTGAGGGTGCTAACATGGTTACAAAGCACACAAAGCCCTCTGCATCTAACCCCAACGGTGGTATCATTCAGCAGGAAGCTCCCATGGACATCTCCAACGTTATGTATGTTCATAAGGGAAAGGCAACACGTGTTGGTTTCAAGGTTGAGGATGGTAAGAAGGTCCGCATCGCAAAATCAACTGGTGATGTCATTGACTGATAGGAAAGGAGGTAAGGAGCTTTGAGTAGATATAAGGATTTATATAAAGATGAGATCGTGAGCGCTATGACAAAGAAGTTCGGTTACAAGAACGTTATGGAAGTTCCGAAGCTCGATAAGATTGTAATTAACATGGCTGTAGGTGAAGCAAAAGAGAATGCAAAAGTTCTTGAGAACGCTGCAAACGATATGCAGATCATCTCTGGCCAGAAGCCTGTTTATACAAAGGCTAAGAAGTCAATCGCTAACTTCAAGATTAGAGAAGGTATGCCGATTGGTTGTAAAGTAACTCTTCGTGGTGAGAAGATGTACGAGTTTATGGATCGTCTCGTAAACCTTGCACTTCCTCGTGTCCGCGACTTCCGTGGTGTTAACCCTAACGCATTTGATGGTAGAGGTAACTACGCTCTTGGTATCAAAGAGCAGCTTATCTTCCCTGAAATCGAGTATGATAAGGTTGACAAGACAAGAGGTATGGATATCATCTTCACAACAACTGCCAAGACAGATGAAGAGGCTCGTGAGCTTTTAACACTCTTCAACATGCCTTTCGCTAAGTAATTAAGGATGAGCAAATCACCAGATAAGGAATTTTCTAATCCGGTGAATGACATACAAACTGTTTGAACAGTTTTTCGGTTTGAAAAATATAGGAGGAATCGAACACATGGCTAAATTATCCATGAAGGTAAAGCAGCAGATGAAACCCAAGTTTTCTACACGAGCATACAACCGTTGCAGAATTTGCGGTCGTCCTCATGCTTATCTTAGAAAATACGGAATCTGCAGAATTTGTTTCCGTGAGTTAGCTTACAAGGGCGAAATCCCGGGTGTACGTAAGGCTAGTTGGTAATTGTAATCACTTAGCGAGGTGCTGTCTAGCTTAGCAGGCTATTTATAGCGAGCTAAGCGAGTGCAGAACTTCCTTGTGAAATATATTTATACATTGCGGCTTCGTGTCTCTGTGCAGACGGGCACAGTAAGGCGAAGCAATAATAGAAAATTAAGGAGGCTTTTTCAAAAATGGCAATGAATGATCCTATTGCAGATATGCTTACAAGAATTCGTAATGCTAACACTGCAAAACATGATACTGTTGACGTACCCTCTTCAAAGATGAAGCTTGCTATCGCAAACATTCTTCTTGATGAAGGTTATATTAAGAAATTTGACGTTGTTGAAGAGAATGGTTTCAAGAATCTTCATATAACACTTAAGTACGGTGCTGACAGAAATGATAAGGTTATCACTGGATTAAAGAGAATTTCAAAGCCTGGTCTTCGTGTATACGCAGGTAGAGATGAACTTCCGAGAGTACTTGGTGGTCTTGGTATCGCTATCATTTCTACAAACCAGGGTGTTGTAACTGATAAAAAAGCAAGAGAGCTTCAGGTTGGTGGTGAAGTTCTTGCATTTGTATGGTAAATTGGAGGTACGGGCATGTCACGAATTGGAAAAATGCCAATCGCGGTTCCTGCTGGTGTAACAGTAGAAGTCGCAGAAAATAATAAGGTGACTGTTAAGGGTCCTAAGGGCACTCTTGAGAGAGTCTTTCCTGCAGAGATGCAGTTCGAGCAAAAAGATGGTCAGATCGAAGTAAAGAGACCTGACGATCAGAAGAAAACCAGAGCGCTTCACGGACTTTCAAGAAGTCTTCTGAACAACATGGTTGTTGGTGTTACAGATGGCTATGAGAAGAAGCTTGAAGTTAATGGTGTAGGTTACAGAGCAGCAAAGAGCGGCAAGAAACTCACCTTAACCCTTGGATATTCACATCCTGTTGAACTTGACGATCCTGAAGGAATCGAGACAGTTGTAGAAGGAAATGCTATAATCGTTAAGGGTATAGATAAAGAAAAGGTTGGCCAGCATGCAGCAATCATCAGAGAGAAGAGAGCTCCTGAGCCGTATAAGGGCAAGGGAATCAAGTACGCTGATGAAGTTATTCGCCGCAAGGTTGGTAAGACCGGTAAGAAGTAAGAGATAAGGAGAGTTTAAAATGGTTAGTAAAGAATCCAGACAGAAAAGTCGCGAAAAGAAGCATCTGAGAATTCGCAATCGTTTCAGCGGCACTGCTGAAAGACCGCGTCTTGCAGTTTTCAGAAGTAATAATCATATGTATGCTCAGGTTATCGATGATGTTGCCGGTAAGACACTCGTTTCTGCTTCCACACTTGAGAAGGACATTAAGTCTGCTCTGAAGGTTACAGATAATGTTGAAGCCGCTGCATATATTGGTGATGTTGTTGCTAAGAGAGCAATGGAAAAGGGAATCAAGGCTGTTGTTTTCGACAGAGGCGGTTACATCTACCATGGTAAGGTAGCAGCACTAGCTGAAGCAGCTAGAAAAGCAGGCTTAGAATTCTAAGGAAGGGAGAAAGATAATGAAGCGTACAATCGTTGATGCAAGTCAGCTTGAATTAACAGATAAAGTCGTTACCATCAAGCGAGTTACAAAGGTTGTTAAAGGTGGACGTAACATGAAGTTTACCGCACTCGTTGTTGTTGGTGACGGAAACGGTCATGTAGGTGTAGGTCTTGGTAAGTCTACTGAAATTCCGGATGCAATCCGTAAGGGTAAGGAGGACGCTACAAAGAACCTCATTACAGTTCCGCTTGATGAGAACAACAGTATTACACATGATTTCATTGGTAAGTTCGGTTCCGCAGAGGTTCTGCTGAAGAGATCTCCAGAAGGTACCGGTATCATCGCAGGTGGTCCTGCCCGTTCAGTATGTGAACTTGCTGGAATCAAGAACATTCGTACAAAGTCTCTTGGTTCAAACAATAAGCAGAATGTAGTTTATGCAACCATAAATGGTCTTGCAAATCTTAAGACACCGGAAGAAGTTGCTAAGAAGCGTGGTAAATCTGTAGAAGAAGTTATCGCTTAATTAAATAGGCAGCTAGTAAAGGAGAAAATCAATGGCAGCTAATAATGAAAGTGGAAAGAAGCTTAAAATCACATTGGTTAAGTCCACTATTGGTGCTGTTCCGAAGCAGGTTGCTACGGTAAAATCAATGGGATTTAAGAAACTTAACAGCAGTGTTGAACTGCCGGACAACGCTTCAACAAGAGGCCAGATCCAGCAGATCAGACACCTTGTTAAGGTTGAAGAACTGAACTAATAAAGGAGGAAAGTCATGGAATTATCTAATTTGAGACCTGCTGAGGGTTCTGTTCAGAATGACAATTTCAGAAGAGGCCGCGGTCATGGCTCAGGAAATGGCAAGACTGCAGGTAAGGGACATAAAGGACAGAAGGCTCGTTCAGGTGCTCCTAGACCCGGATTTGAAGGCGGACAGATGCCTCTTTTCCGTCGTCTTCCTAAAAGGGGATTTAAGAACATTAATTCTAAGAAGATCGTAGCAATAAATGTAAGTTCACTTGAGTGCTTTGAAAATGATAGTGTTGTAGATGTACAGGCACTTAAGGATAAAGGCATCATCAAGCATGAGTATGATGGCGTAAAGATACTTGGAAACGGTGAATTTACCAAAAAGCTTACGGTTAAGGTAAATGCATATAGTGCATCTGCTAAGGAGAAAATCGAAGCTCTTGGGGGAACGGCAGAGGTGATTTGATGTTCACAACCATTAAGAATGCATTCAAAATCAAAGATATAAGATTAAAATTACTGTTCACATTTGCTATGCTTTTAGTGATCAGACTTGGGTCAGCAATACCTGTACCTGGAATGAACGTAACAGTATTCCAGCAATGGTTTGCAGAGTTATCAGAAAATAATGCCTTTGGTTTTATGGATCGATTTACAGGTGGATCTTTTGAGAATATGTCAATTTTGGCACTCAATATAACACCTTATATCACATCTTCCATTATTATACAGCTTCTCACGATTGCTATTCCTAAGTTCGAGGAATGGCAGCGTGATGGAGAAGATGGAAGAAAGAAGCTTGCAGCTCTTACAAGATATATTACTGTTGCACTGGCTCTTATCGAGTCTGTTGCAATGGCAATAGGTTTCTACAGAAGTAATTTCCTTATAGAGAAGTCTCCTCTGTATGTAATTGAGATTGTTGCAGCTCTTACCGCCGGCAGTGCATTCCTTATGTGGATCGGAGAGCGTATTACAGATAATGGAGTAGGAAATGGTATTTCTATCGTTCTTACAATAAACATTATCTCAAGAATGCCTTCCGATTTAAGTAGCCTGTTTACACAGTTCGTTACAGGCAAAAATATTGCCAGGGGGGTAGTATCGGTAATAATTATTGTAGCAGTTATTGTTGCAATGGTAGTTATGGTTGTTCTTCTGAACGGCGCAGAACGTAGAATACCGGTACAGTATGCAAAAAAGATTCAGGGGAGAAAAACATATGGTGGAAACCATTCAGAGATTCCGCTTAAGGTTAACACCGCAGGTGTTATGCCTATAATCTTTGCGATGTCTCTTTTCCAGTTCCCGATTATAATTAGTCAGCTTGTTGGCTATAAGGGAACAGGAGCTTGGAGCGAGATTCTTAAATACCTGAATCAAAGCTATTGGTGTGATACTTCCAATTTGAAGTATTCAATTGGACTTGTTGTATATGTATTATTGCTTATTTTCTTTGCATATTTCTATACATCTATCACATTTAATCCGTTAGAAATTGCGGATAATATGAAGAAACAAGGTGGATTTATTCCAGGTATTCGTCCCGGAAAGCCCACCAGTGATTATTTAACAAACATTCTGAATTACATCATCTTTATTGGAGCTATTGGTTTAACAATAATCGGTGTACTTCCAATATTCTTTAATGGTGTATTCGGAGCAAACGTATCATTCGGTGGTACGAGCCTTATCATTGTTGTAAGTGTTATTCTTGAAACGGTGAAACAGATTGAATCACAGATGTTGGTACGTAATTATAAAGGTTTTTTAGATGATTAAAGCATAAGAGGTTTAGGAGTATATCTATAGGTATACTCCCTAACCTCTTCTTGTGCATATTGAAATATTTTTCTATAGAATTAAAAATTGATTTTATAAAAAAATGTAATTTGACTTAGTTAATATAAAGGAGAGTTTCTGGGTATGAAAATAATTATGTTAGGAGCACCTGGTGCAGGTAAAGGTACACAGGCAAAGATGATAGCTGATAAGTATAAGGTTCCTCATATTTCTACAGGTGATATTTTTAGAGCAAATATTAAGAATGGAACTGAGCTCGGTAAAAAGGCTAAAGAGTATATGGATCAGGGACAGCTTGTTCCGGATGAACTTACTGTTGAGATACTTTTAGATAGAGTAGCACAGGAAGATTGCAAGAACGGATATGTTCTTGATGGATTTCCGCGTACAATTCCTCAGGCTGATGTTCTTGATAAGGAACTTACAAAGCTTGGCGATAAGGTTGATTATGCTATAAATGTTGATGTACCGGATGAAAATATTATCCGAAGAATGTCAGGAAGAAGAGCATGCTTAAAATGTGGTGCTACATATCATATTGAACATATTCCTCCGAAGACAGAAGGTATTTGTGATACATGTGGTAGTGAATTGGTACAGAGAGATGATGATAAGCCTGAGACAGTTAAGAATCGTCTTAATGTTTACCATGAGCAGACACAGCCTCTTATTGATTACTATACTAAGAAAAATATACTTAAGACTGTTGATGGTACAAAGGATATGCAGGAAGTCTTCAATGAGATCACAGGTATTCTCGGTTAACCAATGAGGTAATGAGTAATGCCGGTTACAATTAAGTCAGAAGAAGAATTGAACCTCATGAGAAAGGCAGGCGAATTGCTTGCACAGGTTCATGAAGAAATGCATGATGTGATCAGGCCGGGGATTTCCACGCTGGAAATTGATCGAATTGGAGAAGAAGCCATCAGGAAACGAGGCGGAATTCCAAACTGTAAGGATTATGAGGGTTACCCTGCTTCAGTATGTGTTTCTGTGAATGACGAAGTTGTTCACGGGATACCAAAAGAAGATACTATTTTGAAAGAAGGAGATATTGTCTCTTTAGATACGGGGCTTATATATAAGGGATATCATTCCGATGCTGCGCGTACGTGGGGAGTTGGCAATATATCCGAACAGGCACAAAAGCTCATAGATGTTACCGAAAAAAGTTTCTTCGAAGGCATAAAATATGCTAAAGCAGGTAACAGACTTTATGATATTTCCAAGGCGATAGATGCCTTTATAAAGCCCTATGGCTATGGGATAGTCAGAGAATTGACAGGACATGGAATAGGGACGGAGTTACATGAAGAACCTTACATTCCGAATTACAGACAGTTTTTAAAAAGAGGAATAAAGCTTGAAGCCGGAATGACTCTGTGTGTTGAACCAATGATAACTATGGGAAAGCGTAAAATTGCATTCCTGGATGATGAGTGGACAGTTGTTACACTTGATGGATCATTGGCAGCTCATTATGAGAACACAATAGCGATAACTCCCTCGGGAGAACCCGAGATACTGACAATCATTAAATGAACCATAAGAATTAAAGAAATGAGGTTAAATAAATGTCTAAAGCAGATGTAATTGAAATTGAAGGAAAAGTAATAGAGAAGCTTCCAAATACAATGTTCAGAGTAGAGCTTGAAAATGGTCATGTAGTTCTTGCTCACATTAGTGGTAAGCTTAGACAGAATTTTATTCGTATTCTTCCCGGTGATAAGGTTACTCTTGAGTTATCGCCTTATGATTTATCAAAAGGAAGAATTATTTGGAGAGATAA
Organism: Butyrivibrio sp. WCE2006; assembly: GCF_000701985.1. NCBI lineage: Bacteria > Bacillati > Bacillota > Clostridia > Lachnospirales > Lachnospiraceae > Butyrivibrio > Butyrivibrio sp. WCE2006. Next base: position 80,031 of record NZ_JNKH01000013.1, read on the forward strand.
GTAATTGTTTGATTCTCTTCATGATGGTGTACTACTTAGTTCTGGCAAAATAAATGAAATAAAAAATTATTTATATTTATAGTTGTAATATTTCAATATATATGTTATTATTGAATGCGGTCGTTTTTAAAGGGGTATAAGTATGCCCTTTTGTACGCATGTATACCAGAAAGGAGTTACAAATGAAAGTTAGGTCTTCTGTTAAGCCTATGTGCGAAAAGTGCAAGGTTATTAAGAGAAAAGGCGTTATTCGTGTAATTTGCGAAAACCCTAAGCACAAACAGAGACAGGGCTGATTCGAGTCATTTTGACATTACTTTTTGATACCAATGTGTATTGGAAAGATCGGATTTAGTACTGTCCGATTGGGCTGATGATTGCCCCAATCAAACAAGTAACCATAAAGGAAATTCATATTTCCTGAAAACAACATTGTTTTGCTTGATTATATGCGAAACATCAATTTTATTTAATGGAGGAATTTTAAAAATGGCTCGTATTGCAGGTGTAGACTTACCTAGAGATAAGCGAGTTGAGATTGGTCTCACATATATCTATGGTATTGGTAGAACAAGCTCAAACAAAATACTTGCTGCTGCAAATGTAAATCCCGACACACGTGTTCGTGATCTTACAGATGATGAAGTAAAGAAAATTGCTGAGATAATCGGTAATGATTATGATGTAGAAGGTGATCTTAGAAGAGAAATCGCTATGAATATCAAGCGTCTTTCAGAGATTGGATGCTACAGAGGAATTCGTCACAGAAGAGGACTTCCTGTTCGTGGTCAAAGAACAAAGACTAATGCAAGAACAAGAAAAGGTCCTAAGAGAACAATCGCTAATAAGAAGAAGTAATTCTCTTATTAAATACAGTAACTTAAGAATTATTCATAGGAAGAAAGTAGGTTAGTTTAAAATGGCAAATCAGAAATCTAGTGCTTCTAAAGCAAAGAAGCGTGTCAAGAAAAACGTTGAACACGGACAGGCACACATTCAGTCATCTTTCAATAACACAATCGTTACATTGACAGATGCTGCAGGTAATGCTCTTAGCTGGGCAAGTGCAGGCGGTCTTGGTTTTAAAGGTTCAAGGAAATCTACTCCTTATGCTGCACAGATGGCTGCAGAGACAGCAACAAAGGCTGCACTTATTCATGGCCTTAAGACTGTTGATGTCTTTGTAAAGGGACCGGGTTCAGGAAGAGAAGCTGCTATCAGAGCTCTTGCTGCAAGTGGTCTTACTGTTACCAGTATTACGGATGTAACACCTGTACCTCATAACGGATGCCGCCCGCCCAAGCGCCGCAGAGTATAATCCTATTTTGCTTTTTCATCAGAGCCTGCGTTTTACGTTTGGCTCTGTTGGAATATATAGATACTATTAATTTTTAACTCGTTGGAAGAAGGTGCGGTTTATCGTGCTGTAAACAACAGTCAGGATTTTCCTGAACAAGAAAGGAGCCAATAATGGCAGTAAACAGAGTTCCAGTACTTAAAAGATGCAGATCACTTGATTTGGATCCCACATTCCTTGGATATGACAAGAAGTCCAAGAGAACAAACAGCAGAGCAAACAAGAAGATGAGCGAGTATGGACTTCAGCTCCGTGAGAAGCAGAAGGCTAAGTTCATCTATGGCGTACTTGAGAAGCCTTTCCGTAACTACTACGACAAGGCAGATCGTCAGAAGGGTCAGACTGGTGAAAACCTTATGGTTCTTCTTGAGCGCAGACTTGATAACGTAGTTTTCCGTATGGGCTTTGCAAGAACAAGAAGAGAAGCTAGACAGATTGTTCTTCACAAGTTCATAACAATAAATGGTAAGGTTGTAAATATTCCTTCATATCTCATCAAAGCTGGTGATGTAATCGAAGTTAAGGAAGCAGCTAGAAATATCCAGAGATTTAAGGATATTGCTGAGATTACTTCAGGCAGAATCGTTCCTGAGTGGCTTGATGTAAATAAGGAAAACCTTAGCGGAACAGTTAAAGAATTCCCTTCAAGAGATGTAATCGACGTTCCTGTTGATGAAATGTTGATCGTCGAGTTGTATTCTAAGTAATTTGAAATAATTCAGAACCAAAATGAAGTATTTCAAAAATGCATTAGTCTCAAACATGCAGACGAATGTATTTTAGTAATTACAATAATAACTATAAGGAGGGTATGTCAGTGTTTGATTTTGAAAGACCAAATATTGAAGTTGCTGAAATTTCAGAAGACAAGAAGTACGGCAGATTCGTTGTAGAGCCTCTCGAGAGAGGTTATGGTATTACCCTGGGTAACTCACTTAGAAGGATTATGCTATCTTCTTTGCCTGGAGCAGCAGTAAGTCAGGTCAAAATCGAAGGTGTACTGCATGAGTTCAGTTCTATTCCCGGCGTAAAGGAAGATGTAACTGAGATCATAATGAATATCAAGAATCTTGCAATTCGCAATAATTCTGAAACAAACGAGCCTAAGACAGCATACATTGAGTTTACAGGTGAAGGTGTTGTTACAGCTGCTGATATTCAGGTTGATCAGGATATCGAAATAACAAATCCCGATCAGGTTATTGCAACACTGTCCGGTAAAGATGCAAAGCTCTACATGGAGCTTACAATTACTAAGGGCAGAGGATATGTAAGCTCTGATAAGAACAAGCTTGCAGATCTTCCTATCGGTGTGATTGCAGTTGATTCTATCTATACACCTGTAGAACGTGTAAATGTCAGTGTTGAAAATACACGTGTAGGTCAGGTTACTGACTATGATAAGCTGACACTTGATGTTCATACAAACGGAACACTTGCTCCCGATGAGGCTGTTAGCCTTGCAGCTAAGGTTCTTAGTGAGCATCTGAGCCTCTTCATTGATCTATCTGAGAATGCCAAGACTGCAGAAGTTATGGTTGAGAAGGCAGATGATGATAAGGTTAAGGTTCTGGAGATGAGCATTGATGAACTTGAACTTAGTGTTCGTTCATTCAACTGTCTCAAGAGAGCTGGAATCAATACCGTTGAGGAACTTACAAATAAGACTCCTGACGATATGATGAAAGTACGTAATCTTGGACGTAAGTCACTTGAAGAAGTACTTGCAAAGCTTGATGAACTTGGACTTGCACTTAGGACAGGTGAAGACCAGAACTAAAGTTACAATATGTATTCGTCGGTGGTAATTCCAACGTGTTCACAGACGGATTCTCATAGGTTAATACACAACATATCAGAAGTAAATCCAAAGAGTATTTTGATATGCACCAGTGCAGAGGGAACTCTGCAATTGAGAAAGGAAGTAAATTATTATGGCAATGTACAGAAAATTAGGCAAAGCAACAAAGCCTAGAAGAGCGTTACTTAGAAACCAGGCAACAATGCTTCTCTACAATGGTAAGATTGTTACTACTGAGGCTAGAGCTAAGGAAGTAAAGAAGATCGTTGAGCCCATTATCGCACTTGCAGCTAAGGAAAAGGATAATTACGAGACTGTAACAGTTGATGCGAAGGTTGCTCGTAAAGACAAGGATGGCAAGCGCGTTAAGGAAGTTAAGGATGGTAAGAAGGTAACAGTTTATGATACTGTTCAGAAAGAGATCAAGAAGGATAAGCCTTCACGTATGCACGCTAGAAGACAGATTCTCAAGACTCTTTATCCTGTAACAGAGGTTCCGAAGGAAGCAGCTGGCAGAAAGAAGAACACAAAGCAGATCGACCTTGTTGATAAGCTTTTCACAGAGTATGGTCCTAAGTATGCTAACCGTAACGGTGGTTACACAAGAATCGTTAAGATTGGTCAGCGTAAGGGCGATGCAGCTATGATGGTTGTTCTTGAGCTTGTTTAATTAAAGCCAATAAATTATTAAAGAGCGGTCAATTGACCGCTCTTTTTGCATATTTTTGTAATGATTTCACATGAAATAAACACTTTGGATTGCAATCGTTCAGAATGCAAATCAGTCTGAAGAATTATTATTATCTTCACCATAAGCTATTTCAGGATACTTATTGGCATATTCAGTAAGTGTTTCACTGCCACTAAGAGTTCTGGCTAAAATGGAACATATGATTATTGTAGCTAATAGAATTATTATCGGTTTAATATATTTTTCAAACATGTAGTTATCATAGCATATATTTGCTTGTTTTTCATAAATTCATATAATAAAATAGTTAAGATGTACTTAAAATACCTATTTTACGATAACGAGGGACTATGCGTTCAGATAAAATGCTCCAAGCGGAGAAACTGACATTTGAATATATTAGAAGAGATGAAGAAGGAAATGTTGAAGGAATAAAGACTGCTGTTAATGATGTGAGTCTTGAAGTCAAACATGGAGAATTTATCTCTATTCTTGGTCATAATGGTTCGGGAAAATCTACATTAGCCAAGCATTTTAATGCATTATTGTTTCCAACAGAAGGAACAGTGTGGGTAGACGGAATGAATACAGTTGAGAGTTCTAATATCTGGAATATCCGACAAGAAGCAGGGATGGTATTTCAGAATCCTGATAATCAGATAATAGGACAGATAGTAGAGGAAGATGTTGGATTTGGACCGGAAAACATGGGAGTTCCTACAGAAGAAATATGGGAAAGGGTCGAAGAGAGTCTTAAAACCGTAGGAATGTATGAATTCAGAAAAAACTCTCCAAATCATCTTTCAGGTGGACAGAAACAAAGGGTATCTATCGCAGGCGTTATAGCGATGCATCCCAAATGCATAATATTTGATGAACCTACAGCAATGTTGGATCCTAATGGTAGGAAGGATGTAATACGTGCTGCAAGAGCACTTAATGAAGTGGAAAATATTACTATCATACTTATTACTCATTATATGGAGGAAGTAATATATTCTGACCGAGTATTCGTAATGGATAAAGGTCATATTACTATGCAGGGAACACCGAGGGAGATTTTTTCTCAGGTTGATAAGCTCAAAGAGCTAAGGTTGGGAGTTCCGCAGGTTACATTACTTGCTCATGAATTACAAAAGAGAGGATTACCATTACCGGATGGTATTCTTGATAGGAAAGAACTAATAGAAGCTATAAAAGCATTACGTTATTGATAATGCTTTTTGATGGGAGTAGCATGGCAATAATACTTGATCATGTAAATTACATATATAATCCGGATACAGCAATGTCCAGAGCAGCACTAAAGGATGTATGTTTACAAATTCCGGATGGAGAATTTATTGGCCTGATAGGGCATACAGGCTCAGGAAAATCAACTTTAGTACAACATCTTAACGGACTTATGAAGCCAACATCCGGTTCAGTATATTTTGATGGAAAAGATATCAATGATCCTGAATATGATAGAAAAAGCTTACGTGCAAAAGTTGGTTTAGTGTTTCAATATCCTGAGCATCAACTGTTTGAGGTGAACTGTTTTCAGGATGTATGCTTTGGACCGAAGAATTTAGGGCTGCCTCAGAAGGAAGTTGAGTTAAGAGCTTACGATGCACTAAAAAAGGTTGGATTTCCAGATGAGTCTTTCTATCAGTCACCTTTTGATCTATCCGGAGGACAAAAGCGCAGAGTCGCTATAGCCGGTGTTTTGGCTATGAAACCGGAGGTGTTGATTCTTGACGAACCTACTGCCGGCCTTGATCCTAAAGGAAGAGACGAAATATTGGATTTGATTTCATCACTTCATCAAAACATGGGGATAACTGTCATATTAGTTTCCCATAGTATGGAGGATGTGGCTAATTATGTTGACAGAATCATAGTAATGAATAGAGGAGAGGCAATGTACGACGGCTCTCCGAAAGAAGTATTTTCACATTACAAAGAACTGGAAGCGATTGGACTTGCAGCACCGCAGGTTACATACGTTATGGAGGAATTGAAAAAAGAGGGATTCCCGGTTAACACTGATGCTACGACTATTGAAGAAGCAGCGGATGAAATTATGAGAGTGCTGAGAAGATAAATTCGATTTTACTAAATATAAAAATTAGGAACATATTATAATGCTTAGAGATATAACCTTGGGACAATATTATCAAACGGAGTCAGTACTGCATAAACTGGATCCGAGAGTAAAAATAACAGCTACACTTGTTTATATTGTATCCTTGTTTGTAGTGGATAATTTCATAGGTTATGCAATAGCTGCGGCTTTTTTGATAATGACAGTGATGCTATCCAACGTGCCTGTTAAATTTATTTTTAAAGGCATGAAGGCCATATTTTTTCTGTTACTGATAACTATGACCTTCAATTTATTATTAACACCGGGTGAGCCGATTGTTAAGTTCTGGATATTATCAATAACAAAAGAAGGTATAAAGATTGCTGCAATGATGGGCATAAGGCTTGTGTTTTTGATTACAGGATCATCAATAATGACCCTTACAACAACGCCCAATCAGCTTACAGACGGATTAGAAAAGCTTATGAATCCGTTAAAAGTATTTCATGTACCTGTTCATGAAATATCAATGATGATGTCGATAGCACTCAGGTTTATTCCGATTCTTATGGAAGAAACCGATAAAATAATGAAGGCTCAGATGGCAAGAGGAGCTGATTTTGAGAGTGGTTCTGTAATTCAGAGGGCAAAAAGTCTGATTCCGTTACTTGTTCCGCTTTTTATATCTGCGTTCAGAAGAGCGAGTGATCTGGCTATGGCTATGGAAGCCAGATGTTATCGTGGTGGCGAGGGCAGAACAAAGATGAAGCCGCTTATCTATCATAAGAACGATTTCATAGCATATGCGATTATTGTGGCATATCTGATAATAATGATTGTGATAGGTATACTGTTTTAATGTCTGTTGTATCATCAGGATTTTCAGATGATTCACAGATAAATCGTTAACAGACAATTTAGCAGGTTAAGAGCTAGAATTGGTATTGTGCATGTTTAGATGAATGAATATCTGATCATAAGGGAGCATTTTTGAAAAATATAATGATTACTGTTGCTTATGATGGCGCGAACTATCATGGATTTGCGTTTCAGGAAAATGTAGCAACAATAGAAGGAACAATTAAAAATGCCATAGACAATCTTACGGGAGAAGACAGTGAGATAATTGGAGCCAGCAGAACAGATGCGGGAGTCCATGCTTATGGGAATATCGTAGTATTTAAAACAGAATCGTCAATACCGGCAGTCAGTTTTGCTGCTGCATTAAACAGTAAACTACCTGACGATATAAGGATTATGAAGTCCGAAGAAGTACCATTGGATTTTCATCCCAGAAAATGCGTATCCGAAAAGACCTATGAGTACAGGATTTTAAACACTAAGACACTTATACCTACAAAAAGACTGTATACCTGCCACTGTAGCTATGACCTTGATGAAAAGCTTATGCATGAGGCAGCACAGTTTTTGGTAGGAGAGCATGATTTTTCAAGCTTTTGCAGTGCGGGATCCCAGGCACTTAGTCATGTCAGAAATATTATATCCTGTGATGTATCAAGGCATGGGGATGAAGTAGTAATAAGAATAATCGGCAATGGCTTTTTATACAATATGGTTCGGATAATTGCCGGGACACTAATGGATATAGGTCGTGGAAAAGGGGTTCCATCAGATATAAAAGATATAATTGATGCAAGGGACAGGGCAGCAGCAGGACCTACAGCACCTCCGCAAGGACTTTTTCTTATAAAATACAATTTCCTGCAGGTCTGGTCATAAGTGGGGTACCGTTTGAGGTGGATTCCTTATGACTCTTTTGAACGAAGGATTCTTGTGGGTGATTTCCGTTTTACCCACAATAAGTCATCATTAGTTAATATCAATGCAATTCACCGGGGGAAGTGAGATGCACTCAAATAAGATAACCACATTTATATATGGCAGGCTCAATGATTTGAGAATTAGATTAGAATGCTAAAAGTTAAGAAAATATTGACTTTGGAAAGTAAAATTTGCTAATTTAATTTCTGATTTTTCGGTCAGGTTAGTGGTTGACAAAATTGAAATAATGAGCATATAATATATGACTGTGTGACGATAATCGCTGAAGTTATCCCGGTAAGTAACGAAGCGTGCATCTATATATAGCGAATGAATCAGGTGAAGGGTTCATCGCACCAGATATTCAACTGTTAACTGGTTATGGAGGTAATTAGAATGAACACATATATGCCTAATGCTTCTTCTGTTGAGAAGAAATGGTATGTTGTAGACGCAACAGATATGACTCTCGGTCGCCTTGCTTCTAATGTAGCAAATGTTCTTAGAGGAAAGAATAAGCCGATTTATACACCTAACATTGATACAGGTGATTATGTAATCGTTATCAATGCAGATAAGATTAAAGTTTCAGGTAAGAAAATGGATCAGAAGATGTATTGGCATCACACTGACTATGTTGGACACCACAAGGAGTTCACACTTCGTCAGATGATGGAAAATCATCCTGAGCGTGTAATCGAGCATGCTGTAAAGGGAATGCTTCCTAAGGGTTCTCTTGGAAGACAGATGTACACAAAGCTTCATGTATACGCTGGTCCTGAGCACGATCATGCAGCTCAGAAACCCGAAGTACTTACATTCTAATCTGAAAGGAGAATTGAAAAATGGCTAAATCAGCAAGTTTCTATGGCACAGGTAGAAGAAAGAAATCTATCGCCAGAGTTTATCTTACACCCGGTAAGGGCAATATCACTATCAATAAGAGAAGCATCGACGAGTATCTTGGTCTTGAGACACTTAAGGTTATCGTTCGTCAGCCCCTTGTACTGACAGATACACTTGATAAGTTCGATGTTAACGTAACAGTTCGCGGTGGCGGTACTACAGGTCAGGCTGGTGCTATCCGTCATGGTATCTCAAGAGCACTTCTTCAGGCTGATTCTGATGAGTACAGACCTGCTCTTAAGAAGGCTGGATACCTTACACGTGATCCTAGAATGAAGGAGAGAAAGAAGTACGGTCTCAAAAAGGCTCGTCGCGCTCCTCAGTTCTCAAAGAGATAATCTTTCGAGATTCAAAAAGAATTTACAAACCTCAGAAACTCAGTGTTTCTGGGGTTTTTCTTTTATCTATAATTGTATTCAGTTGTGGTGAAACGCAGAAAATTTTGTACCGTAAACAGCGAGTAAACAGCAGGTAGACAGCAAAATTCTCAAGCCTTAGATTTTGTTTGAGTAGAGTACTTAGCGAGGTACTATCGAGCTTAGTACGAACCATACAAGTTCACTTGACAAGGTTTTTTCGAGTCTAGTGAAGCTTGTTAATTGCTTCTACCAGAGACTGGATATCAAGGTGTGTGTACACTTTCTCTGTCAGAGACATCGCTCCGGAGTGTCCTACGATTTTCTTGATCATTGTAGGATCCACATGAGCTTCCGCCAGCATTGATATGCAGGTGTGCCTAGTATCATGAGGATTGTGCTCCATACCAAGGTTTTCTATTAGTGGTGTCCAGTAGCTGTCTTTATAGTTCCTGTAAGTGAATTTTTTGTTGTCATCTGTGTGAAGAAGGTATTTACAGTCAGAGGATTCATACCAGGCTTTGTAGAATGGTAGAACCTTATCTGCTATAGGAACCTTTCTGATACCATTTTCAGTCTTACTTAGTATCACATCGAAATACTGTTCTTCAAGATGAACATTTTTCTTTTCCAAATCCAGTAGTTCAGATATTCTACAGCCGTTGTAAATCAGCATCAGTACTGTCTGGTAGAACGGATCATCCTTGAGTTCCCATAGCCTGTCAATCTCAGCTTTTGAAAAGATATCTCTCTCAACCTTATTTGGATTTTTGTCCTTATACTTGAGGATATCTACAAATTCGGAATAGTCCTTGTTACAGATATCGTTCTTAAGGGCGTAATCGTAAAGCTGATTGAATAGGACTTTGATTTTACGGAGTGTTGGATAATTCTTTCCGCAGGTATCAATGACATTCTGAAGCTCTGCCAGCCTTATATCTCTAAAAGTTTTGTTGTAAAGGGTGCCACATACGTTATATGAGGCTGTATACCCGTGTACGTTGGATTTAGAGATGGCAGGATACTTTGCTTCAGACCAGGCATTATATACGTCTGTGAATGTCATTTTGGCTGCTTTTGTATCAAATGGATTCTGATGATAATCTGATAGCATTTGCAAGCCTTCCTGCTTGGTTTCAGCATATCCTATGACATTGTACGTCTGCTTTTTGGTACCTTTTTCCGGATCAATGGTCCATCCGGTGGTTACTCTTACCATATAGGGCTTTCTGCGTTTCCCGGACATTTTCATAACACTTCCATATCCGTTTGGTAATTTCAAATAATATCGACCTCCTTTGATGCTCAGGTAATTTATGAAAAAGGGGATAGTCCCTTAATCACCTTTCTTATTGGGCAATGCTACATTTGCGTAGTATGCTAGTTCTGTTTCAAACCAGTGATTAAATCTATCTTCATTTGATAGGCCTTGTTCAAGGCTTTCTCGTTCATCTGCGTATCTTTCCAGAAAAAGGCAGAGATCTGCGTTGTTTTCTGCTATTTCATCGTTTCCCATGAATTTAAGGCTACAGCTCCACTCTTCAGTTTTGGGCGGACGATTTACGTCTATATTGAAGTGAAGACCTGCTTTTTTATTTAATTCGTTTAGAACATAGAGGACATCTGAGAGAGTATCTAAAGTGATGTTCTTCTTCTGATATCCAATAAGTTCAGCAGGAGAGATATTAAGAATATTTGCTATCTCATTCAGTACACCTATTGAAGGCTCTATTTCACCGCTTTCATATTTCTGTACTGTACGCATGGTTTTACCTAGTCTGTTAGCCAGTTCAGTTTGACTGAGGTGCTGAGCTTTTCTGGCTTCTTTAATTCTATTTCCTATATCAGATCCATTATTCATTGTACTGACCTCCTTGTGTGAATTGTAACACGTAGTAACACGAATTACAAGAGCGTATTACGAATTGAAAATACATATTTATTGTTGACAAATGAATTATGAAGACGTATTATCAAAATACGAACTGATAATTCGTATATTTAAGAGAAGGGAGGTGAAAAAGTATGGAAGACAAAAAGTTATATGTAGAACTGCCAAGATTTACCGGTAGAAATGTTCCTATAACCGAGGTCGCTGAGGCAATGCACAAGGATGCACAGTTCGTAAGAATTGGAATCCAGCAGGGGATATTCAAATTTGGATATGCCATGAAGAAAGAGAATTCCAGTGAATACAACTACTATTGTCCAGACAGAAAGGTGTGGGAAGAGATTGGATACTTTAGTCCAGAAGCAGTCTAAAAAGAAAAAACTCTCTTGCTGGTAACAAGAGAGTAAATGAAAAGCCGGAGCTTTTGTAAATTCGATTAAATAAAGTATAGCAAGGGTTCCGGCCAAGTTCAACAAAAAAGTAAGATTGGAGGAATCTAAATGGAAACAAGCAAACCAGAATTAAAGCTTATCCAGATGTCAGATGTAGAAGCTGAAGAAGTTTCCTGGCTATGGTATCCGTTTATACCATATGGAAAGCTTACCATCATTCAGGGAGATCCCGGAGATGGAAAAACAACTTTTGTACTAAATGCAGCAGCAAAGTTATCAAAAGGAATTTCGTTAGATACAGGGCTGCAGAGTGAAGAACCTATAAACATCATATATCAGACAGCAGAAGACGGACTGGCTGATACAGTAAAGCCAAGACTTGAAGGAGCCGGGGCTGATTGTTCAAAGATCCATGTGATAGATGAGAGTGATAAATCGCTATCAATGGTAGATGAAAGAGTTGAGCAGGCAATCATAAGGACCAATGCTAAACTCTTGATTCTGGATCCTCTACAGGCATATCTCGGAGGTGGAATGGATATGAACAGAGCGAATGAAGCTAGGGATATGACTAAGAAATTAGGAGCTCTGGCAGAGAAATACAAATGTGCAATCATCCTTATCGGACACATGAACAAAGCTTCCGGAAACAAGGCAGCCTATCGAGGAATGGGATCAATAGACTTCTACGCAGTAGCAAGAAGTGTCCTGCTGGTAGGAAGGATAGAAGGAGAATCGGAACTAAGAGCAATAGTTCAAATAAAGAACAATCTGGCAGCATTCGGACATTCCAAGGCCTTCAGATTATCAGAAGCGGGATTTGAGTGGATTGGAGATTATGAAATAACTGCAGACGAAGTCCTCGGAGGAATCGCACCGAAAGCCAATAAGCAGGAAAGGGCAATAGCACTTCTAAGGGAACTGTCAGAAGATCATAACATGCTCCCAAGCAACGAGATAGTAGAACTGGCTAAAGAAGAGGATATATCAAAAAGAACTCTGGAGATAGCCAAAAATGAACTTGGGATAAAAGCCAGGAGGATCAACAATACCTGGTACTGGATATTGAAAGAAAACGAATAATATCCAAGAACGCAACAATGCAAGGTGTCTGAAAATACAATCTTAAGATTGTAAGGTTGTAAAAAGGAAAACACACTGCATTGTTGCGGACTAGAAGAAAGGAAGAAATGAAAAACGTACAGATATCACAAGAATTATTTATAAGGCTGATAAGATTATTGGTCTTTGAGTTCGATGAAGACACTGATCTAATCAAAAAAGAACTAGAAGACAAGATGGAAAAACTAGCAAGGCATGAAATCTATTCAAAGTTCAAGACAGCACCTACTGAAGAGGAGAAAGAAAAAGCTCGTCAGGACTACCTCGATATGGTGGGGATGCACAAGGATTTTAGATGGTGATTTCCTTTGATGGATTGAACGGGAGCGTGACACACTCCTGTAATAATCAGCCAAGGAATGAATGGTTTGACAGGCGGGCGGAGCGAGCTTCCCCATAACGTGTCGTTATTGGTAACCCCCTATGGATAATGACATTACACATCATTATCCGGGGGCTCTCCGAGGGGCCTGCCGGCGGCAAAAAAATATTACGAAAGGAGTTTGTTTATGATAACAGTAACATTTCACATCTCATGTAAGAAACATTCGCTCACCAAAACAAGAGATGTAGTATCGGTGAGCAAGCATAATCTTCGATTATTTCAAAGTGAAGAGTATAACGAAGAAATGATCGAAGTGGAAGTCGGGAGTGAAGTAAATATTCTCGACGATGTAAAAGAAATTTACGAAAGGGAATTCTCCGAAGCTCTTGCGGAATACAACAAAGATAAGAGAAGCGACAGACAGATTTCGGACTATCTGGAGTATGTATCCGAAAGCAAAAAGAACGATGTGGCTACAGAAGTAATTCTCCAAGTAGGAGATAAGGAATTCTGGGCAGATAAGACGAGAGAACAGTGGAATGCAATGAAGCCACTCTTGAGGGAACAGCTTGAATATGTAAAAGAGATAGTTCCGGAATTCAAAATTGCTTCGGCAGTAACACACTTGGATGAGGATTCACCTCATATGCACGTAGTAGGAGTTCCGGTAGCAACAGGATACAAACGAGGACTAAGCAAACAGGTGGCAAAAACAAAAGTGTTTGATCAGGAGAGACTAGAAAAAATACAAGATCTAATGCACGATTTTGTAGAGCATCAGATGAAAGACCACCCGGAGATCTTTGGAAATGAAACCTTAAAGCCAAAGGAAAAAGGAAGGAATAGCGACTTCTCAAAAGAATTCTACTTAAGGCTAAAGCAGCAAGAATATGAAAAGCTGGAAGATAAGTGCCAGGAGAAAGAGACACAGATCGAAGCTTTGGATGATACAGCTAAAGAAATAAAGCAGGATATAGAAAGCAAAGTCGACCAATATGTGGACTCAGTAGTGAATTCGGAAATGAAGAAGGAATTCATGAGATACGCAACACTTGAAAATCCCAAGACTACACTGGGTAAAATAGTCTCAAAAGCCTTCAAAACATTCAAGGAGTGGTGGGACAAGACCAAGAAGCCTGAGATAGCTGAAAAGGCTAAAACAAGCATTTTGCAAAAGCTAAGAGAAAGCCAGGCGATAGTTGATCAGAGGAAGGAGCAGCAAAGTCCAAATCTTAATAGGAATAATCTAAGACCTGAGAGATGAATAGCTGATAGTGCAATAGGCAGGGGCGTGAAAACGCCCTTGTTTTATGCACATAATATTGAACAGGATGGTAGATATAGGTATAATTACAAACAGTTGCTACAAAGAAAAAATTTAAGTATTTCTGAATAGATTATTGCGGAATAATGTACAATGATAGCTTCTTTATGGAGGAAAAATGAAGGCAGAACAGTTATGGACAGAATATTGCTCCAAAAAAGGAATAGATATAAATACCCCTTATGAAGCGTGGAGCTTTGGCGAAGATGAAGAAGGAGATGACCTTCTCCGACTAGTCCTTGCGGGAAAGAAGTTTGGCACAGCTAGTCTCTATGATGCATACGAAGCAGAAGATGCTCTTGATGAGCTTCCTAAGGCAGGTGATTACAGCGTTTTGTTAAATAGTAAGAATGAAGCTGTATGCGTTATAAAAAACTACGATGTATACATAAGAAAGTTTAATGAAGTGCCTCCTTATCACGCATATTCTGAAGGAGAGGGTGATAGATCCCTTAAATACTGGAGAGAGGTGCATAAGGAGTTTTTTGAAGAAGAAGCGAAGGAAGACGGAATTGAATTTACGGAAGAATCCAGAGTTGTATGCGAGAAGTTTTCTCTTGAATATACTTTGGGAAAGGAAACTACCGCTGACGACGAACTTCTTTTTATAGAACCTTCAATGTTTTTTGCAGACGAAATCACAGCTTATAGGCAGGAAATGCTGGATGTGGATTCAAGTTTTGATGGATGCTTTTCTATGAAAAGAATGCCTGATCCAAAGGAATATGTAGACTATTGTATAGGCTGGGCGAATCCGAGCAGAGTTGCAGATGAACATGGTGCCTGGGGCAATGTCATTATGGTATTTAGAAAATCCGATATGAAAATGGTAGGTTGTATGCAGGTTCACAACGTTTTAACCCAGCGTATGAAAGACTTCACAGGCCATGTTGGCTATTCTGTTAGGCCATCAGAAAGGGAAAAAGGATATGCTAAAAGAATGCTTGCAAAGTCTCTTGATTTTTTAACGGCTTTTGGATTTAAGGAAGTATACGTTAGTTGTGTGCCAACGAATATTGCAAGCAAGAAGACTATTTTGGCTAATGGTGGAGAATATATTGAGACAAAATACCTGGAGTGCGATAATGTAAATCTTGAACGGTATAGAATTTGCATATAATAGAAATTGTATTGCAGTATAAATTGTGAGGAGATATAGAAAATGGTATTTGGAGAAATATCTATTAAGGACAAGCTTGGGAGAACAATCATACTAAGAAATGCTAGACCAGAGGATGCCGATGATTTGATCAAGTATTTGAAGGTAACAAGCGCAGAAACTCCTTATCTAATCAGGGAACCTGAAGAAATCACGATAACAAAAGAGAATGAAGAAAAGTTCCTGCAAGCAAAAATAGATGCAGAACGCGAACTAATGCTTATTGCCTTAATCGATGGGAGGCATATAGGAAATTGTTCTCTTATGAGCATTGCACCATACAAAAGATATAGGCATAGATGCGATGTTGCAATAGCTCTTTATAAAGAATACTGTGGCTGCGGAATAGGAACGGCTATGCTTCAAACGGTTTTGAATGTGGCAAAGGAAGTAGGCTATGAACAGGCTGAACTGGAAGTAATGGTCGAGAATAAAAATGCAATTGCTGTATATGAAAAAATGGGATTTGAAAAATATGGGATTTTTCCTGACAACATGAAATATGCAGACGGGTCTTACATGGATGCGTGTTGGATGATGAAAAAGCTTTGACCGTTATCCCAACGCATGGCTCGATGCGAATTATCTCGGAAGATAATCTTACAAAAGACAGACAAAGATTTAATGAGAAGAAAATAAAATCAGAGTATTATTGATCGCAGTTATTAAAGTTGCCACCAGCCGCATACAGTAGCCCTGAGCTTTCTAGCGTACGCAGCAGGTAAACAGCAACTTGCCCTAGAAATGTCCAAAACAAGGCACTTAAGGCAGTGAAAAAGTTCTCAAAGAGATAATCGATCTGCTATTGCAGATTTCAAAAGACTCGGTACAATGTACCGGGTCTTTTTGTGTTGTGTTTTTATGCATTTTTTATTTAATTTTTATTAAAAAAATATTAAACGTAAAACAGCGCATTATTTAGCTGTATAATGCATATAGGTGGATATTTATTATTTTGAAAGGAGTGTCGCTATGTCAAGGACAACTGAAAACAAGAAGAATAAGGTCAGTTTTTTCAAATCTATTCCGGTTCAGATTTTGTTCTTTAACATTCTGATGCTGGTAGTATTTAATGTGGTCAGCTACGTTGTAAATGATGGTATATCATCAATGTCTGACAGCGCTCAGGGCATCATTGCAGGAGTGACTGGGCTGGTTCATAAAGAGGGAACAGTTAAGGAAGATCTGGCTAGGATTGACGGAACTATTCAGAGTGCGCTGGGACTTTGGACATATTACACAGATGCCGATAAAGAGCGAATCGGAAGTGAGCTTAAATCCTATGAGACCGAAGTGACCACTTTGATAAAAGAGATCGGCGATGAGCTTGCCATGTATGGTGATCCAAACGCAACGACGCAGCTTGATGCTTCGGCAAAAGCTCTTATTGGGAACGTCGATGAAGTGTTTAATATAATGATGACAACCGGAGATGGGCTTGCTGCATCTCAGATACTCACCGGAGATTATATGACCAACATGGAAGGCGTTAAGTCAGGCATGGCTACTCTCGATGCATCTATTGATTCTCTTCGGGAAAATGTTGTCGGATATATGGCACAGTCAAGAAGCAAGATAACAGTCATGAATGTGATTGGAATGGCAGTATTTATCGTATGTCTTCTCTTGAACTTATATGTATCATTCGTTCTGATTACAAAAGTTATCATTAAGATTTCCGATTCTGTTCAGGGAATCATAAACGATATAAACGATGGAAAAGGCGACCTGACAGCAAGAATAAATGTTAAGACAGGAAACGAGCTTGTATTTATCAGAGACGGTGTAAATGAGTTCATCGAAACACTCCAGGGTGTAATGAAGGATGTTAAGAACGGAACACTTATCCTTACAGATTCTGCAGATAAGATGACCTCACAGATCGCACTGGCTAACGACAATATCACAAATACATCCGCTGCTCTTGAGGAGCTCTCAGCAAGTATGGACAATGTATCAACTACAGCTTCTCAGATCAAGGAACAGCTTAATGATGTAAGAGATGCGGTTGAGAGCATCAATGAAGAGGTTGCTTCAGGAAAAGAGCGCGCAGGCGAGATCCAGAAGGAAGCAGATACCATCAAAAACGAGGCAATGCAGAAGAAAGAGAATACAGGTGCCAGAGTTGAGGCACTCAGTAAGACCCTTGATGAGTCAGTAAAAGAAAGTGAACAGGTTAATCAGATCGGCGAACTTACCAAGGTTATCCTTGATATTGCATCCCAGACAAACCTTCTTGCACTTAATGCCAGCATTGAGGCTGCCAGAGCAGGTGAAGCCGGCAAGGGCTTTGCGGTAGTTGCGCAGGAGATCAGTGCACTTGCCGATAACAGCAGACAGACAGCCGGAAATATTCAGACTATAAGTGAGAATGTGACAAAGGCTGTTCAGGAGCTTTCGAATAATGCCATCGAGGTTGTAGATTTTATCAACAATACTGTTATTGCCGATTATGAAGCCTTTGTTGAGACAGGAGAGAAATACGAGAGTACAGCAGAGATAATGAATGAAATTCTTGAAGGCTTTACTGAGAAGGCAGACTCTCTTGATAACACAATGCACAGCATGGCAGACTCAATTCTTACAATCACCGATTCCGTTGAAGAGTCCACACAGGCCATCAGCCTTTCAGCTTCCAACTCTACGGAGATTGTGGGAGAAATTCAAGAAATCGGAGAGGCCATGGATAATAACAATCAGGTTACGAACAAACTTAGCGACAGTACAAAGAAGTTTATAAACGTATAATACTATTTAATAGTTTTTTGTGAGGAGGAAAAGGCTAGGACAAGTCTCTTACAAAAGCTTAGAGAGAACCAGGCAATCGTAGATCAGAGGAAGGAAAAGCAAGGTCCGAATCTCAAAAGGAATAATCTCAGTCCGTAGAGATGAATACTATGGTAGCAGTAGGCAGGGGCGTGAAAACGCCCTTGTTTTAGTTGGGTAAAGGATATCCGAATCCGGCAATCATCCAGGGGATAATTGATTACCTGAAGCAATAATATGGACGAATTCCTAAAAATGAAAAAAACCTGACATATGAGATACGATAAAGTAGAATACCATGTTGTTGACGGAAGAATGCCCTGCGTGATCGCAGTGATACAGAAATGATCACGTGTATCGGAAAATGGTGAGATTATGAACAAGAAATATATACCAAGGAAAATGATCTCTCGAAGTCGGTTCAGAGACCTATATAAAGAATGGGACGAGGAGGACCGGGCTCTTTTGATAGATAATATGAATGTCCTTCTTTTCGAGAACTCTCAATATACAGATTCCAAGAACTACGGGTTTTTGTGTAATCTTCTTACATCCCTTGCTATCGTTCAAGTGCTTGAAAGTAAGGGCATGCCGAGAAAAGAGGCTGAACAGTATGCAGCCGATGCTATGTATAAGTTCATAGAACCGCAGATCAAGTCTATGAAAAAGCTGGCGAGCAATGGCTGGTTTGTGCGTTTTCTCAAGCTTACTATGCCAATGAAGTTTAGGAATACACTTGGATATGGATGGGATGTTGAGTTCCCGAAGTGCGGTAGGGATGAGTTTTCTATGATAACGCATAAGTGCATTTTCCATCAGATATTCGAAAAATATGGTATGCCTGAGATGACTGCGATATTCTGCAAGATTGATGATATTTTATACAGTGATCTGCCCCGTGCGGATTTTTTATATTCACAGCAGATAGGGAACGGCGGGACTATGTGCGATTATACGTTCAGAAGAAAATAACTTTCAGTATGGCATGCTTAAAACTGTCATAGACAGATTTCTTCTAAAGTGGCAGGACCTGGGAGGACACGATGTGCATCTTATTATTACCGGTCATGATGGAAAAAAAGGTTTGGAACTTGTAGAATTGGAGCTTAAGACGATTTTTGTCCATCTTGGAAATACTGTAAAGAAAACAATATGGGGAGAAAGCGTCTGGCAAAAGAAGTATATCCGATATAATGAATCGGTGGCAGAAGAGGATTATCTGAAAATCCAGTAAGTATGGATATTGGTAGATTGACATAACCCGAATTATTAAGTAACATCAGAACAGTTGAATTAAAAAGACGCCCATTGCTACCGAGTAGTGGGATAAACGTCATTCCTTTACCGTTAGGTCTTAGCAGGTAGGGGATTGGCGTATTTTATTATATGGAGGTTTTCTAATGAAATGGATCTATCTGTTTATTGCAGGAGCTCTTGAAATAACATGGGCGGTAACAATGAAAATGTCTAACGGATTTTCTGTGCTTATCCCATCAATTATTACCGGTGTGGGATATATAGCCAGTGCTGTGTTTTTGTCGATCGCACTTAGGCAGCTTCCTTTGGGAACAGCTTATGCTATGTGGACAGGCATGGGAATCGTGGGTACTACGCTGCTTGGGATTTTTCTTTTTAATGAGAAATTGTCAGTTCCACAGGTTATATGTGTTATTTTAATTGTAGTTGGAATTGCAGGATTAAAAATATTAGCAAAGGATTGAGGTGTACTATGTTTAGAAAGATGAGAAGATTTAAGCAACAGATTACAGATGAACAGTGCATTGAGGTGCTGAAAAATTCAAAGAGAGGAGTCCTGTCCCTGATTGGCGAGGATGGTTATCCGTATGGCTTACCGATTAACCAGTGGTATTGTGAAGAGGATGGGAAAATCTATTTTCATGGGGCTAAGGAAGGTCACAAGATTGATGCAATTAAGGCTTGTGATAAAGTCAGCTTTTGCACCTGGGATGAAGGCTATCGGAAAGACGACGATTGGGCTTTAAATATTAACAGCGTAATTGTATTTGGCTGAATCAAGCTGGTTGAGGATGAGGATACTGCAATAAAAATCTGTACCAATCTCACAAAAAAGTTCACGGATGATGAAGAGTATTTACAAAAGGAATTGAAAAATGCTCTGCCGAGAGTACAGTGCCTTGAACTCATTCCTGAGCATATGACAGGGAAGCTGGTTAATGAATCATAAATAATAGAGTGGAGTAATCATCAATGCTGATGTAAGGCGTGTAGACCATATGGTTTATACGTCTTTTTCTTTTGTCTGAAGGTACAACGTCATCGTACTTTTTCCTCCATAAGTCCAATCTTTGGCAATAGAAGCAAAGGCAACTTATAAAGTATTATTTTGATCGCAGTTATTCAAGTTGCCACCAGCCGCATACAGTAGCCCTGAGTTTTCTACCGTACGCAGCAGGTAAACAGCAACTCGCCTTAGGAATGCCTAAAACAAGGCATTTAAGGCAGTGAAAAAGTTCTCAAAGAGATAATCGTTTCTCTATACGAGATTACAAAGCATTATACAAGAGAGTCATCCGATTGGATGGCTCATTTTTATGTTTAATAATAGAGAAACACTGATTTTATGGGATTTTCAGTGGGTTTGTAGAGGGGATAAAACTAAATGAGAGGGAGAATTTTTATATCCTTCCAAACAGTAGGTAGATTTGAAACTAACAAAAAATAATTTAAAATTACTATAACATTTGAAAAGATTTACACATTTTTACACGCGGAAAAAGGGGTGTAAAAATGAATAATGAAATGGAACTTAATGGAGATGCAAAATGATAGTTGAAGGAAAGCATATCTATATATGGTGAAAAGGGGAAAGCTGCGCCACTCATAGTCATGAATACATTTCAGGGCAATGGAAGTGATGTTTATAGCGCGCTTTGTACTATGACGGAAAAAGAGCTGAATCTTGCTGTTATAAGTGATATCAACTGGAATGAGGAGATGTCCCCCTGGGAATGTGCTCCTTTGTATAAAAATGATAGCCCCTACACAGGAGGGGCAGATAATATCTTGATAAGCTGACTGGAAGCATAATCCCTGCTATAAAAGCTGAGCTTGGTGCAGAGCCTGAATATACGGCTATTGCAGGCTATTCACTTGGAGGATTGTTCGCTATTTACAGCTTGTACAGGAATGATGTGTTCTCAAGAGCAGTAAGTGCATCCGGATCTATGTGGTATCCTTCATTTTTAGAATATGCAGAAAAAAATAATTTTGGTAAAATGCCTTCAAGAGTATATTTTTCCCTTGGCGATAGAGAGGCACTCACTCGCAACGCGCTTCTTAGCACAGTTGAAGATAAGACCGGAAAAGTTTATGATCAATACAAGAATAAGGGCATAGAAACTACGTTTGAAATGAATCCCGGAAATCATTTCAAAGATGCGGATCTGTGTCTTGCAAAGGGAATAGCCTTGATACTTAAATGATCTTAACTATTAAA
Organism: Butyrivibrio sp. WCE2006; assembly: GCF_000701985.1. Lineage (NCBI taxonomy): Bacteria > Bacillati > Bacillota > Clostridia > Lachnospirales > Lachnospiraceae > Butyrivibrio > Butyrivibrio sp. WCE2006. The sequence continues at coordinate 101,449 of NZ_JNKH01000013.1, forward strand.
TAATTAACATCAAGAGAAAGACCAAAGAGAGCGGCCATGACAAATACAGAACAGACCACACAAAATATGACCTCAGGAAACAGTATGAAACAGATCATACTGTTCTTTTTGCCCTTATTATGGGGAAATCTTTTCCAACAACTATATAGTCTTGTGGATAGCATTATAGTTGGCAAGGGAATCTCGGATCAGGCGCTGGCTGCTGTTGGGGCAACCGGGACACTTAACTTCCTTATACTTGGATTTGTTGTGGGGATGACCAGAGGATTTGGCATAACCTTTGCCCAGAGCTTTGGAAAAAACGATATGGCTATGCTGAATGCATACATCAGAGCAGCCAAGAAGCTCAGTATCACGTTTGGAATAGCCTTTACTGTTGTATGCGTTTCTTTGCTCAATAAGATGCTGACGTTCTTGAACACTCCTGAAGATATCTTTGACGATTCGTATAGATATTTTGCTGTGATCTTATTGGGAATTGTAGTGACGGTTATGAATAACCTTGAGATTACAATTCTCCAGTCAATGGGAGATTCCAGAACGCCCCTCACTGCTATGATCTGTTCATCACTCGTGAACATCATGCTTGATATTATTTTCATAATGGCCTTTGGCACAGGAGTTGTCGGAGCAGCAGTGGCAACAGTGGTTTCTCAGTTTGTATCATACCTTTTGTGCCTTAAAAAGCTTAGAACCATCGATTTTATGAGTCTGGGAAAAGACACGTCAGAAATAGCAGATGAAAAGAATATATTGGTTGAACTGATGAAAATAGGACTTCCTGTGGCACTTATGAATTCGGTCACAGCTGCAGGGGCCATGGTTTTGCAGTACTTCGTAAATCTTATGGGAAGCGCATATGTGGCAGCCTATTCAGCCTGCATGAAATTTGCATCACTCTTTGAGCAGTTCGGAATGTCCGTAGGTCTTTCCATGATGACCTTTGTGGGGCAAAATAAGGGCGCTGGCAAATATGACAGGATACGCACAGGAGTAAGACAGGGCCTGATGCTCTCTACACTTGTGAATGTGCCTATATCGCTCCTTATGATATTTGTGCCCGGAAGCCTGGCAAGGATGCTGCTGACTGACAACATGATAATCGGTTATTGTACCGATTTCATGCCAATCATGGGAATAAGCTTTTTTGCCCTGGGCTGGCTTTTTGTATACAGATACTCTGTTCAGGGGTTGGGCAATACCTTTATACCAATGCTCTCAGGCGGGCTCGAAGTCATTATGAGACTGATCTTTGGCTTTTTGGTAGGAAGGAACGGATTTAAGGGAATTGCCATTTCTGAAGTATCTGCATGGATAGGCGCTTTTCTGATGCTCATGGTGACATACTATTGTTTAATTGGCAAAAGAACTAAAGCAATAGCATAATGGTCCCTGGGGACGGGGTTAGCAGTCCCAAAAGATGGGTTATAACACTAGAACTTTTAGGTGCGATAAAAATCTTTCTGCTATAGGTGTAAATGCCTGATAGCGGTTCCATGCGAAATATATTTTGTTTTCAAGCTTAGGAGACAACGGTCTGAATGCAAGGCCGTTGTTTTTTGATGTATCAATAAGGTGATCATAGGTGAGAAGATACCCAAGACCTTCCATTGTGAAAATAGAGCCATTGTAGGAAAGACGGAAAGAACCTTCAAGCTGTAGTTCTGAAAATCTGCTCCCGGCCCATTTCTTTATATCTCCGTTCCAAGCCTGATCTGAGCAGAAAAGAGGTAATCCTATCAGGTCATCCAAACGAATGGATTCCTTTTTTGCCAGAGGGTCATTTTCAGGAATGATAAGTCCCCAGGTATCAGCCTGTGGAAATTCTATATATTCATATTTTCTGATGTCTGGCTGCTCAACCAGAACAACAAAATCAAGAAGCCCTTTTTCTGTTTTTTCAGATAGCTGCTCTGTATCACCACTTGTGATGTGATAATGGAGATTGGGATAGCTTTCTTTAAAGGTCTTGATTGCTCTTGCAAGGAATCTTAGCTGATAAGATTCTGCAAGTCCGAGGTAAAGATTGCCTCCGCTTATGTCATCAAGTGAAACAAATTCCTGCTCGATTTTATCAGCCATGCTCACAAGATCTTCTGCACGGCTTCTGAGAAGAATTCCTTCTTCTGTCAGCTTTATACTGAAACTGTGCCTTGTAAATAGCTTCTTACCCAATTCTTCTTCCAATGATTTTAATTGTTTGGATAGAGTTGGCTGAGTCACATGCAGTATCTCAGCGGCTCTGCTCATGTTTTCTTCTCTTGCTACAGCTAAAAAATATCTTAAAGTCCTGATTTCCATGGTGATTCCTTTCCTGAGCAGTGCACTCGAAATGCTACGCAGTGCAGTACTCGAAATGCTGCGCATTTCTCGTTCTTCGGCATTCGCCGAATACCAATATTTACAAAAATATGCACTTATGTGAGCAAGCTCCCAAGTGCATATTTTATAAATATTGCTGCACTGCTCATTGCTGTATGATATGCCAAAATGGAATAATATGATATTCATTATAACTATTAGCAAAAAATCTTACAAGCTCATACAATAGAATTGTAAGTGAAATATTTACATGGAAATGAGGAATACTCATGGATAAAGAATATCTAAAGCAAAGCCTTTCAGATGCGGGATGCTGTAATGAGGCAACAGACACTATCCTGGAAAGATTTGAGTCAGGCAGTATCGATGAAATGGTAAGGCTTCTGAAAAAAGAAAGATGCCGTGCCATGGACGAGTACCACGAAAGTGGGAGAAAAGTTGACTGCATGGATTTTATGCTAAGAAAAATCGAAAACGAAATGAAGCAGAGATAACGGAGGTATCAAATGATGATAAGAACAGAAGAACTTAATTTAGTAACAGAGTGGGATAAGACCTTTCCAAAGAGTGAGAAGGTGGAACACAGCAAGGTGACATTTGTAAATCGCTACGGGATAACCCTTGCAGCGGATATGTATGTGCCAAAGGATACAGATGGCAAGCTTCCGGCTATTGCAGTATCAGGACCTTTCGGAGCTGTTAAGGAGCAGTGTTCAGGATTATACGCTCAGACTATGGCAGAAAGAGGATTTCTTACAATAGCCTTCGATCCCTCTTTTACAGGAGAGTCAGGCGGCAATGTAAGATATATGGCATCACCTGATATCAATACAGAGGATTTTATGGCTGCAGTTGATTTTCTTTCACTTAATGAAAAGGTAGATCCGGAAAGAATAGGAATCATAGGAATCTGCGGATGGGGCGGAATGGCTATCAATACAGCTGCTCTTGACACAAGAATCAAAGCTACAGCTGCAATGACCATGTATGACATGACAAGAGTTAATGCAAAAGGTTACTTTGATGCCGATGACAGTGAAGAAAAGAGATATGAAGCGAAAAAGGCTTTGTGCGCTCAGCGTCTTGAAGATTTAAAGAATGGAGAATATAAGCGCGCGGGAGGTGTTGTAGATCCTCTACCTGCAGATGCACCTTTCTTTGTAAAAGACTATTTTGATTACTACAAAACTGATCGCGGATATCATGCCCGTTCCCTTAATTCCAATGATGGATGGAATGTGATAGGCTGTGAATCCTTCGTGAATCAGCCAATCCTTAAATACAGCAATGAAATCAGAAGTGCAGTGCTTCTTGTACATGGCGAGAAGGCGCACTCCTGCTACTTCAGTAAAGACGCTTACGCCGACATGATAAAGGACAGCAAATATGCTGATAATAAAGAACTGATGATCATTCCAGATGCAGTTCATACAGATCTGTATGATGGAGGAGATAAGGATTATATTCCGTTTGATAAACTTGAGAGCTTCTTTAATGAATATCTTAAATAAGGAAAGATGACAATGAGTAAGGTTTTGATAATAAAGACAAGTCTTAGAGCAAAGAGCAATTCTGATATTTTGGCAGATAAAGTATCTGATGGAGCAAAAGCTGCGGGACATGATGTGGAAGTCATCAGCCTCAAGGACAAAACAGTTGGATTCTGCAAAGGATGCCTTGCATGCCAAAAGACGCAGAAGTGCGTGATAAATGATGATGCTGTAGAGATTGCGAAAAAAGTAAAGAATGCAGATACGCTTGTATTTGCGACCCCTATCTACTATTACGAGATGAGCGGACAGATGAAGACTCTCCTTGACAGACTTAATCCGCTTTATCCTTCTGACTATAGATTTCGTAATGTCTATATGCTTTCGACTGCTGCTGAAGATGAGACATTTGTTCCTGAGGAAGCTGTCAGTGGTCTGAATGGTTGGGTAGAGTGTTTTGAGAAAGCTTCATTTAAAGGTTCACTGTTCTGTGGCGGAATAAATGACATGGGTGAAGCAGAAGGCAAAGAAGAGGAAAAGCAGGAAGCTTATGAGTTTGGAAAATCTCTTTTGTAAGAATACAGGTAAAACGCTTACAGCATTATGTGTGATGGCTGTAAACCTCTTTACTGGATGTGGATATAATGAGAATGCACAGGTTCACTCGAAGGTTGATTTTGTTCAAGACAATTATGTAGAAACAATACAGTCACAGGTTAAAGCTGATGCTAAAACGAACAGTAATACGGCAACGGAAGATCACTTAAAGGATGAAGAAGACGTAATTACTAATGATGAAAGGTCGACGGAAAATATGCTTAAGCTTTTTATAAATGATGAAGAGATACAGGTAATCTGGGAAGAAAATGAATCAGTAGAAGCTCTGAAGAATCTGGCTGAAGATAAACCTATCATCATTGATATGTCTATGTATGGCGACTTTGAGCAGGTTGGCTCTATTGGTCAGTCTATTCCAAGGAATGATAAGCAGATGACTACAAGTGCCGGGGACATTGTTTTGTATTCAGGTAATCAGCTGGTAGTGTTTTACGGTTCAAATAGCTGGGCTTATACAAAGCTCGGGCATATTGAAAATACATCTGCGGAAGAAATGAAAAAAAGGCTTGGTTCCGGGGACGTTAACGTAACAATAAGTATTACTGAATAAGCTTATGAGAAGTGAGGCAATATGATTGAAAAAAATGTCACCAGCCGCATGCAGTAGCACTGAGCTTCCTTGCGTACGCAGCAGGTAAACAGCAACTCGCCATAGGAATGCCACAAACACAGCACTTAGGACATTGAAAGAGTTCTCAAAGAGATGAGAATATCTGCTATTGCAGGTTTCAGAAGACTCGGTACATTGTACTGGGTCTTTTTTATTCAATACGAGGAAATTCCTTCGGATTTCCTATTGAATAAAAAGCGCTCCGCTAAGGATGCGACTGGTGCGCAGATGAGTTTTGCAAGCTAAAGCTTGCGCGCACCAGCGCGCAAAGAGTCGCGAGCGACTCTTTGTTCTATCTATGCATTATTTATGGATTTTTAAGACTATCGCAAGACGGAATGCTGTAAAATTTTAAGAGGTATATAAAGCCTCGACGGAGTTAAGATAAGAAAAGAGGAGGAGAATTATTCATGGACGCAAAAACAATTATTATTTCAATTATTGCCGCATTACTTGCCTTTGTTATCTGTGGATTTATCTATCAGCGAATGATCAAAAGGGAAGTTCCGGAGCCTATAGGAAAACTACAGGCAATTCTGCCGGTTGTTTTGGGATGTATTTGCGTACCGATTTCCGCCGGTTCCGGGATTGGGTTATTGGCCGTATTAAGAATCATCGGGATAGAGGGTGCAAAAATGCAGGCACTATCGGCATCTTTCTTTACAGCATTTTTTATGGCTGGTGGTGTGGAGGAATTGTTTAAGTTTCTTGCAATCATCATAACGCTGGTTGCTCTGAAAAATAAGGTACGCAATGTTTATGAGTATATCCTCCTGGGAGCAGCGGTTGGCTTTGGCTTTACGTTTGTAGAGGACTTTACTTTTGGAGACTCGATTATTGTGTTACTAATCAGAACCAATGTCATTTACTTTAGCAGATTTTCGTAAATAACGAAGATCTGCTTTTTTCTTACCCCTAACAAAAATTATTATGAAAAATAGTTGACAAGCCGTTCAAAATGCGCGGCCACACTCGTTACTGATGCTGTTTAGAGGTAACGAGTGCGGCCCTTGTAGTGAAGGCATAAACGTTACTTTCACTACAAGGAGGCACTTATATGAAACATTCTGACGCA
>NZ_JNKH01000014.1:0-97466 GCF_000701985.1 Butyrivibrio sp. WCE2006
CGTTCCAATCGGAAAGACTATCTTTGCCTGATTTCCACAAACGTAAACATAGATGAGGAAGAAATCATCCGTATTTACTCAAAGCGCTGGCAGATTATGCTGATATCGGCATAACACCCCATATGCCGATATTTTAGAAATGCCGATTTTCAGGCATCCTAAAGTATCATAAATTCATGATTTCCAAATATTATCGGCATTTCTTACTATAAAGATGTAACAACATCTCTATAGAAAGGAGGCCGCCATGACAGACTCATATCCATTACTAAAGGATTTAACCGAGCAACTACTAAAGGAGGTGATGCAACACGTTCAAGAAGTATCAGTAGAGCAATATCAGATTGTTTGCAACAGCATCTTAAAGTATGCAACAGGTTCAGGCACATATGTCTATTCACCAGAATTCAATGATAATTATAAGGAATATCTTGAAAAAAGATTCGCTAATGGTGAGGTATGCAAAGAGTATCGACGCTTTCAGCTTAGAGTTTTGCGTATGCTGTCTTCGTTAGCTGAAACGGGTACTGCGGATTTCTCAAGCGCAGTTTATCCAGTTAAGAAGTATCCGGTTTCTTCTGAAATGGCAGATCTTGTTGAAAAGATACTGGGCAGTTATCCTCTCAGTGATGCAACAAAAAGTGATCTGCGTGCTCCAACAAGGCATTTCTTGTGGTATGCATCAGAACAAGGAATGGATCCGGAACACATCGACGATGTGACTGTAATGAAGTTCCTTATTGAGGAAGTCCCTGTCTCTAACAGTGGAAGTACCGGACGTACTCTCAGATGTATAAAGTATTCAACCGAATACCTGAAATTCCATGGTAATCATTGTCTTCATCGGGACTATAGGTTACTAAAACTCAAGAATGATCACAGACGTATAATCCCGGCATATACAGAAGATGAAATCTCTGACATTGCTGATGCCGCTACTAATGAGGACATGTTAAGCAAACGGGATCTTGCAATAATACTCTTGGCTTATTGTACCGGATTACGTGGTTGCGACATAATCAGGATTAGGCTTTCAGATATAGACTGGCAGAATCATAAATTATCTCTTGTTCAATCAAAAAATCACCAGCCCTTGTCTGTGGAGCTTAACGGATCTACGATGAATGCTTTAGCGGATTATATTCTTGATTGGCGACCGGAATGCAATGATCATGAGGTGTTTTTGACGGCAAAAGCTCCTTTTCGAAAGCTTTCCAAAGGCTTTGGGAGTATGATTGACAAGTACTGCGCAAAAGCTGGAGTTGAAAAGATATCGTTTAGAGGATTTCACAGCATACGCAGAGCTTTTGAAACCATCATGGTTTCAAGAGGTGTTCCAATCGAGATAGCATCTCAGATGATGGGGCATAAATCAATTGTAGAAGACAAACCGTATATCACTCATAATAAAAGTCAGATATGTTTTGTTGCATTTGATTTCACTGACGTTCCTATAACGACTGGATTTTACGCCAGGCATAAAAACAGTTCTTCCCACAATACCAAAGGAGGTGCTGGATTATGACGCTTGAGAAAAGACTGAATGATGCATTTGAGGAAATGATGTCATATAGGACCTCTGTTGGATATGCCACTGCAACTTATCGTTCCTCTGTTCCACCATTTATAAACTTCTGCGTTGAGAATTACCCCAACTCAGAATTGATAACACCGGAAATGATTGATAAATGGCTGGCATTTTATCCTTATACTAACAATAGTAAAGCAGCATTTATCGCTCTGCTTAGGGAATACACCAAATATCTGAACTTTCTGGGATACGAGGATTATATCCCGGATGATGATTACACAGTAAAAAGAACCGCCTATAATCCATATCTTTTTACTGATGAGGAACTTTTAGGTCTGTTTAATGCGATAGATTCGATTAAAGGTGCAACATGCGGCAAAAGATATTTGCCTGAGGTAGTACTTCCTGTATATTCCCGCTTGATTTACTGCTGCGGATTACGTCCACAGGAACCACCTGCAATACGCACCGAAGATATAGACCTTAAAACAGGTGATTTATATATCCGCCAGTCAAAACGGCATAAAGACCGTCACATAATCATGTCCAGCGACATGCTGAAACTCTGCAAAAGGTATGATGCATTAGCAGGTAAACGGAAATGGTTCTTTCAAAAGTGGGATGGAACTCAGTATGAAACATCTTGGTACAACAATGTTTGGCGAAGGATAATTAAAACATGTGGTATACAGTGGAAAGGTAATCCTCGCCCATATGATCTTCGGCATGCTTTTGCCTCAAGGAATATCATAAACTGGATCAATAGTGGGAAAAATGTGATGGAACTTCTTACATATCTTTCAGCTTATATGGGGCATTCCGAGCTTACATCTACACTATACTATGTTCATCTGCTTCCTGATAAGCTTCGTAAGGCAAAGGGCATCGATTGGGACATGCTCTCCAAGATATATGGAGAGGGGGTGTCCTGTGATGAGGATTAGCGCCAAGGATCCGCGTCTGGTGTCTCTAATTGGTGATTTTATAAAAGTCTATCTTCCACGGGTAAAGAGCCGTGATGACGATACTATAGCATCATATCGGTATAGCATAAATCTATACATTGCATATCTTGGAGCAAAAAAGAACTTGACGTTACTAACACTACAGACATCTGATTTTAATCAGGTTAACATCGTTGACTTTATGGCATGGCTAAAAACTGAACGGCAAAACGTGGCAACTACAGTTAATCACAGGTTGTCAGATATCCGCGGTTTCTGCCATTACCTGCTAAAGAAAAAGGCCTTAACCCCTGATGAATTTGAGGAAATCCGTGAAATCAACGATTATGATGATGACAGGATTATAGAATTCACATGGCTGACAACAGATGAAGTGGCAAGCATCTTGAATTGTGTTGATATCAATCGTGATGCAACAAGGGATCGCTTCCTTATCTCACTGCTTTATGAAAGCGGCGCAAGGATCAATGAAGTATTGTCACTTAAGCTACATGATATAAAACCTACATCAAATGGGGAGGCAGATGTACATTTCTATGGCAAGGGCAATAAACACAGGATAACACCATTATCAAAAGAAATATGGAGACAATACTGCAGTTATTGTGAGCGGTATCATCCGGAGAAAAATGAACAGGACTATTTGTTCTATTCATTCCGAAATGGGCGAAGAAACAAGATGTCGAGTGATAATGTAAGCAGGATACTGGCAGAGTGTGAAAATAAACTTCGCAAGAAAAGCACTGATCTTATACATCTCCATTCACATCTGTTCAGGAGAACAAGAGCCATGCATCTGTACCAAGCAAAAGTACCACTTCCGACCATTTCAGAATGGCTGGGACACTCAAATGTAGAAACGACTAGATTTTACGCTAAAGTCACAGAAGAAATGAAACGTGAAGCACTGCATAAGCTTAGTGATAGCGATAAGTCAGTTTTCAAAGATGATGTGGTATTTAAATATGCTGACGATGAAGAGGTTCTAAAGCGCCTGTGTGGTTTGAAATAAATGCCGATATTTTTTTTCCATGCCTGACAATTGCCTCAGGCATGGGATTTGAGAAAATGTTTTATCGGCATTTCTAAAATATCGGCATATGGCAGATAGAGGTTTTCTTCAAGATGTGTAAAAGCTATCTCAAGCTGGCAAAAGAATGTAAGTCTCTTTCTTATGATGCTATGACAGCGCATGTTGCAATCGTATTTACTCGATACATGATGCTTGCAGTAGAAAATCGCGAATCAGGAGATCCTCGAACTTTAGGCGAGTTGTTTGCATACTTCATGGATGAGGTGGCCGATGTAACATTCATCTATGCTTTTAACATCATTATGGAGATTTTCTCAAACATGATGATAGAAGAATTTGATCTCGATGAAGAAAAAATATCTTTAATGATAGACAAGTTTGTATCTGCACTTACACCATCCATGCAACGTCATCTTCAGGCAGCATGATTGGTAATTAATTGCCAATTTTTATTGAATTATCAAGGTTCAACCGCAGTTTTGTAACTGCGAAGTTTCAGTTAGTAAAGTTTTATTAAAGTAAAAATGAAAAGAATGTGAGGGTGGATTATGAGAATTTTAGGAAACATTATTTGGATTTTATGCGGAGGACTGCTTAGTGCCCTGGGATGGTGGATTGTAGGAGTTCTCTGGTGCTGCACAGTTGTTGGAATCCCTGTGGGACTTCAGTGCTTTAAGCTATCTTCAGTATCACTTAATCCTTTTGGAAAAGAGATTGTGGATGAAGGCGGAGCGGTATCGTTGCTTCTTAACATACTTTGGATATGCTTTTCGGGAATTGAGCTTGCGATTGGAAACGCAGTTATTGGATGCATTTTCTGTATCACCATTATAGGAATACCTTTTGGAAAGCAGTTCTTTAAGATTGCCAGAGTAGCTCTTTTCCCATTTGGAGCAAAAGTTGTGAGAGTACATTACTAATAACAGAGTGAAGATGCAATTATGTTAGATGAAGGATGCGCTTCCTGGATGAATGAAATGATAAAGTGGTTAGTGGACTTTACATAAAGAATTGAGACAAGGACAGGCAGATATATTGAGGAGATTGATATTATGGCAACTGCACCGGAGATAGCATTATCAACAAGTGAAGAACGCAGGCAATATATTAAGGAACGATTTCCATGCATAGCTGACTGTGATATGTGCGGGTTGTGCAAGGTGTTTCATGGAAAAGATCCGGAAACGGCTTATAAAGAATACATTGATGGGGAGAAGGATTTTTTAGAAGTTTCACAATCATATAGATAGAGAATAAAATTCATGAGAGTGCTTTGAGTGAAAAAGTAATTGCAAGTCAGTAAAAGTAGTTACGACTATAAACCTTATTTTTCGCCTTTTTAGGGTTTTTTAGATGGGGTATAATAAGTAAAAACTGTTGTTTTTGCTTATATCTGAGCACGGCAAACAAATGGCGGCGCAAAAGTTTGTAAAAGTAATCGCGACCCCATTTCTGTAAGAGTATGCTCTATTTGATAAGCATTACATAACATTTGATCATGATGGTAAGATTAAGGACGGCGCGTGGGTAGGAATTACAGGCGAGAATATCGATATCGCGGATGATATCTGACAGGGGTATGAGAGCTCTTTTACCTGGTTCTGTTTGATGTGGACTGTTTGCGATATGCAGAGGGCGTCATGCCTGTGTGCTTTTTAAACTGCCTTATATAATGCTCTGTGGTATCGTACCCAACAGCTTCTGCTATGGTCTGCACCGTCATGGTGGAATTGGCAAGAAGATCCTGCGATCTTTCGATTCGGACAGTTCGCAGGATATCTGTGTAATTCATGCCTGTGAGCTCTTTTATCAGTCTTGATGTATATTCATTGGAATAGTGGAACTTATTTGACAGATCCGACAAGGTAACGTCTTTGTAGTTTTCCTGAATATACTGGATAAGAGCATAGCGCTGGACATCTACTCTGGAGTCGAACAGGGGCATCTGAACAGATTCGGAGTACCGTCTAATTATCATATAGAAGTCGAGGAGTAGGGTGTTTGTTATGGCCTGGTAGTGGTACTCTTCCTTGTTGCGACTCTCTGTTAACATCCATATGAAGGACTCGGAAATGACCGCGTCCTGGCCGGTCCTGAACATTATATAATCGTTCGCCTTTTTGGCATAAATGTTGTTCAGAAAGAAGGATGAGAGGATGTTACGGGTGTTGAGAAAGGAGTAGAACATAGTGTGAAGTGTATCACGGCGCAGCATTATATTTATGGCGATAGTGTCGTCAAATACCGCAAAAGAATGCCTGATTCCCGGTGGGATCACGCAGAAATCTCCTGTTCTCATCTCAATGGTATTGCCCGATATAGTCTGGGTGCATCTGCCATCGTAAATATATGAGATTTCAAAAAAGGTATGGCTATGCTCAATATCCGGGCTGTATCTTTCGTGCTTTTGAACAATAATACTGTCATTGTCAGACAGATCAAAAAAGAAATAATCCTCATAAACATCGGGGATTGTTTCTTTTTTTTCTTTGATCAGAAGGTGCTTACTCAGCACCATTTCCATGTCAAGATTCTTAAGAAATTCTCTAAGCGAATCCGGGTTCTTCCCTGCGAGGTAGTACTCTCTATAAAATGCTTCCACCTCTGTAACATCGTATATATGCTGCTTTAATGCATTAGCGTCCATTTTATCTCCTTATATTGAGGGCTCCTATTAAATCTACTATATCTTCTCGGCAAGTAGATGTCAAAAAATCAAAGATTTATATAAAAATTATTATATTTAAATCATAAAACATCAATAATATTGAGCGATTTTGTGAATTATGTTCAGCGCTTTTTAAACATATAATTGCATCATAAAGAGCGCCTTTACAGAAAGGAATGGGCAGTTATGAATAAACCAGTTCTAGAAATGAAGAATATCAGCAAACGATTCGGAAGCGTCGTGGCTCTTAACGAGGTTGACCTTGAAGTTTATCCCGGCGAGATCAGAGGCCTGATCGGTGAGAACGGATCAGGAAAATCCACTATTTCCTCAATAGCTGCCGGAATGCAGAAAGCAAATGAAGGAGAGATGTTTTTTAAGGGAAACAGATGGGAACCGGCCAGTATGATAGATGCACTGAACAAGGGCATTGGAATGGTTGTCCAGGAAAGCGGAACCATTGGAGGAATATCGGTGGCTGAAAACATGTTCCTTGCCGAACTTGGGAGCTTTAAAAACAAATTTGGCCTTGTGGACAAGAACAAACTGGAAATAAAAGCAGATGAGGCTCTTAAAAGCGTTGGGATAGCAGGCATCAGCGGAAGAGATGCGATGGGAAGGCTGGACTTTCAGGACAGAAAGCTGGTTGAAATAGCCAAAGTTATCATGAAAAACCCGGATATTCTGATCATCGATGAGACATCAACTGCGTTGTCCCACGATGGAAGGCAGATCATGTACAGTCTGCTCAGAAAAATGAGGGATGACGGAAAGTCAGTGATCTTTATATCTCATGATCTGGACGAAATCATGGAAGTCTGTGACACGTTGACGGTACTCAGGGATGGAAACATCATAAGGACTTTTGAAAAAGAGGAATTTGATGCAGATGCCATCCGCAGCAGCATGATAGGAAGAGAGCTTAAAGGTGATTATTACAGGGCGGATACGGAGTGTACATCTCTTGATGAAGTGGTACTCAGCGCTCAAAGCCTGAACTACAAAGATAATTTAAAGGACGTTTCTCTGGAGCTCCACCGCGGAGAGATTGTGGGAGTCGGTGGCCTTGCGAGCAGCGGAATGCATGATCTGGGTGAAGCCCTTTTCGGAGCGCTAAAGCTTGATTCGGGGCATGTTATCTGCGGTAGTGGAAAAGAGATACTCAGCCCTCACAATGCAATAGGGCAAAAGATCGGATATGTGTCGAAAGACAGAGATCAGAAATCGCTTTGTCTCGATGCCAGTATAAAAGACAACATTGCTATCGCCGGAATGAATATCTTTAAAAACAAAATAAACCTTGTTACTTCATCCGGTGAGAAAAAATATGTAAAAAAACAGGTGGATGAACTTAAGATCAAATGTTCAGATATGGATCAGGCAGTAGGTCAGCTTTCGGGTGGCAATAAGCAGAAGGTTGTCTTTGGTAAATGGATAGGCTGCGGAAGCGAGATACTGATCCTGGATTGCCCCACAAGAGGCGTGGATATCGGAGTCAAGCAGGCGATGTATCAGCTCATGGTAAAGCTCAAAAATGAAGGCAAGGCAATACTTATGATAAGTGAGGAGCTGCCGGAGCTGATAGGTATGAGTGACAGAGTACTCATTATGAAGGACGGAGAGATCACAAGAGAGTTTAAGAGAAGCAGTACCCTCAGCGAGGGAGACATTATAAGCTACATGATCTGAGGAAGGTAAAAGAGATGACAGATAAAAGAAAAACCAACATAAAACAAAAAATCATATCCTTACTTCCCATTGCCGCTTTACTGGTTTTGTTTGCAGCATTTCTGGTGGTGGTAAGCATAAATGGTTACAAGCTGGATATGTACCTGAAAATAGTATTTAATGAGGCTCTTGTTCTTGCGGTGGTTGCTACTGGGGCGATCTTCATTTATACCCTTGGCACCTTTGATATAAGCCTTGGAGCATCAACGCTCTTTGCAGCCACTATGGGGGTCATGACCTATAACAAGACTCAGAGCCTTATTTTGATGATCGTCGCGATATTCGCAGTGGGTATCACAGCTTCACTGCTGAATTCGGTTTTAGCTTCGGTTTTTCATATACCTCCCTTCGTGACAACTGTTGCCATGATGTCGGTTCTTTCAGCTCTCTCGGCACAGATCATCACAAGTTATGGAGGAGCTCTTGGCGGAATAAGTATTCCCAGCGAAGTTGTAAAGCCCTTTGACAACATAGGTTTTAAGGCAATGCTTTTAATAGCCTTTTTTGCCATATGCTTCTTTGTATTCCAGTTTACGAAGGCCGGAAGAAGGATGAAATTTGTGGGCGGAAATCCAATTTGTGCAGAGCTTACAGGAATAAAGGCAAGTAAATATACGATCCTGGCCTTTGTGATGGCGGGAATTGGAATCGGCCTCGGAGCATTTTTGACACTTTGCTATACCCCATCGGTTACTACTACAACAGCATCAAGTATAGGAATGAATATCTTTATTGCGATCGTTTTCGGAGGAATGCCAATCTCAGGAGGTGCAAGAAGTAAGATTTACGCGGCATTGATCGGTGGCTTCTCATATATTTTGCTGAATGACATTCTTGAGATAGTCATAGACAGCAGCGCAGCATACGGCATCACACAGGTGATCAGTGCAGTCTTTTTCCTGGCGGTGGTTTATGTAACCAGCATGAATTACAGGACAGCACTGTTACCAAGATAAAGGAGGAAAATATTATGAACAAAAAACTTACAAAAGTGATCGGACTTATCATGGCCGGGGCCATGACGGTGATGGCAGGATGCGGAAATTCGGCACCTGCTGCACAGGGCAGTGCTGATAACGCAGCACAGGCACAGGAAGCTGAAACAACTACTCAGCCTTCCGGCAAAGCCAAGAAAATCGGAGTGCTTGTAGCAGATGTCAGCGGTGAGGAAGCCCTGGGATTTAGAAATTACTATGAGAAGTATATTCAGGAAAACTATGATGTTACCTTTGATTACACTGATGCGCTGGCAAGCGCTGAAGACGAGAAGGCCGCTATTGAAAAATTTGCATCAAAGGGATATGACGCAGTTATCTCTTTATCCAGCAGCGACAGAGCACAGCAGATTGAGACCTGCGAGCAGTATGGCATTTACTATGCAATAGCTTCAGGAGTTCTTGATGACGAGCAGTATGAAAAATACAAAGGTTATGAGCACTTCGTTTGCCAGATCGGACCTTCAAATGCCACTGAATTTGAGGCAGGAAAAGCTATGGGCGAGTATTTTAAAAATCAGGGAGTAAAGAAGGTGGCTCTCTATGGCGCTTTCATTCCAAATCCTATGCACGTTTTCAGAGCAGCCGGTATTCTTACGGGACTTGGTTGTACCTACGGCGGAGCAAATGACATGGGAGCGATCGTGGGACAGATTTTCCAGGATCAGGGAATTGATCTTTCAAAGGTTTCCGGCGATGTTGAACTTGTTGCATACCTCCAGGGATATGGCGATACAACAACAGATGAGCTTGGTGCAGCTATTCAGAAGGCTCCCGAGGCATTCCTTTCAGTTGGAATGGCAACTACATTCTTTGCACAGACACTTTCACAGGAAAATATACCTTTTGCCGATATTGATTCCTTTACTGCCATGAACAGTCAGTCAATGGAGAGTGGAAGTCTTAAATATCTTGCAGGTAAGTATTCATCATCTATCGGACCTGTATTTGCGCTGGTTTCAAATGCGATTGACGGAAATCTTATCAGAAATGATGAGGGAAATGTTGTATCGCTCAATCAGGGCTATCTGGTAGCAACAGACAAGGCAACCTTCGATGAGTATTTTGTCAATGACAACGGTGATTCACCCATCTACAGCAAAGAGACACTTGATAGCATTATCGGAAGTCAGGTCACCTATCAGGATGTAAAGAGCCTTGTAGAGAGTAAGTAATACAGAGTAATAAGGAGATTAGCTATGAGTACCCCGAAGAGAATCGTAAACGCACTGGCGATGCCGGTTGTAACCCTTGTGGTTTTGCAGACTCTTTGCCTGTTAAATGGACAGAGTGTGATTTCAAATATGAAAAGCTTTGACAATTTCATAGTTTATACAGCTATTGTGATGATCACAACCATGGCTCTTTCCATAAATCTGAACAGCGGAAGATTTGATTTCTCCCTGGGATCAATGGCCGGTCTGTCATCTATCATAGGGGCAAAAATAACCTATGGGATTCTCTCCGGGGGAAATGGCTCTGCACCGCTGATGCTTTGTATATCCCTTGTTGCAGGAGTGATACTTGGACTAATATCGGGTCTTACATATTGCACATTAAGACTGCCTCCCATCATAGTCTCACTGGGAGTAACGCTAGTGTATGAGGGAATTATGTACACAATAACCGGTGGCAAATATGTTATGAGTGAAGTTCAAAATCCTTCAATGTCCGCTCTTACAGGAACCTGGGTCTATGCAGCATTGATAATAGCGGCAGCCCTTGCATTTATGATAATTACTTTTGATAAAACGGCCTTTGGATATGACTACAACGCACTTAAGTCGGGACAGAAGGTGGCTGTGGCTACAGGTATCAATGAGGTAAAAAACACTCTGATCTGTTATGGGATCAGTGGAGGCCTGATGGGTATAGTGGGAACACTTAATGCGGCCAGAAATACGACAATAAATGGAGGACAGCTCAATTTTGGCAGTATAGCCATCATGTTTACAGCATTTCTCCCTATGTTTATCGCAGGATATATCGGCAGATTCACAAACGAGAAGATTGGCTTTCTCCTGGCGGCTGTTTGCATGTCACTTTTAAATTCTACTTTTGCTGTATTCTCAAACTCAGTGAATGCAACGATGCAGTCAATTATAAATGCAGTATTGCTGGTTGTTTTCCTTATTTACCTGAACAACAATGATTTGATAAAGAGATTATTGAAAGCATGAAAGACTTAAGATTATTGAAAAAAGCAACGGCTCTTTTCCCAAGGTTAAATGAAAAAGAGATTGCTGTAGCCGAAACAGTAAGTATTACAAGGGACGGCAAGGGAATAAAGAAAAAAAGTCTCCGGGATTTCAGGACTATGTCACTAAAAAAAGGTGATGAGGTCATCCTTGACTTTGGCGGACATCTGGTTGGATATCTTTCTCTTCATTTTAAGAACATAGGAGCTCATGCAGATGCTCCTGTGCTCTTAAGAGTACGCTTTGCCGAAAGAGAAGTAGAGCTGTTTGAGGATGCATCAGAATACAGTGGCTGGGTAAGCGCATCATGGATCCAGGAAGAGCTGGTAAAGGTGGATGTGGTCCCCGGAAGGCTGGACTTTGACAGACGATATTCATTCAGATTTGTAAGGATTGAGGTTATGGATATCAGTTCAAGATTTGACCTTCAGATTTCCGAAGCTTGGGCCAAGTCCGTCACTTCTGCCAGAGATACGGATCTTTTACCCTATGAGGCGGCAGATCCCTTGGACAGAGAGATGGACAAGGTGGCTGTAAAAACTCTCAAAGATTGCATGCAGACAGTGTTTGAGGATGGACCTAAAAGAGACAGAAGGCTGTGGATAGGAGATCTTAGGATACAGGCTCTGGCCAATTATGAAACCTACAGAATGAATGATATGGTCAAATCCTGCCTATACCTGTTCGGTGCGCTTACTCAGGAGAATGGAAGAGTCGGAGCCTGCGTATTTTTGGAGCCTGAGCCTGAAGTAGACGACACCTGTATGTTTGACTATTCTCTGTTTTTTGTGGTCATTCTCAGGGATTATTACAGAAAGACAGGTGACCAGGAGGCGCTGGAGGATCTGTGGCAGGTATGCCGCAGACAGATCAGTCTTGCCAGAGAGGGCCTTGACCAACACTATGTAGTAAAGGACCTTGACGTTCTTGGCTGGTGCTTTGTGGACTGGAATCTGGAGCTGAATAAACAAGCAAGTGCGCAGGGGATATTCCTGTACGCGCTGGAGGCAGCAATTGAGCTTGCCGAGCAGGTCGGAGATGTGCTCTCAGAGGAAGAGTATGCTGATCTTTACAACAAAGTAAAGGATGCAGCCAATACTTTTTTATATGATGAAAAAATGGGCATGTACGTAAGCGGGAAAGACAGACAGATCTCCTTTGCATCTCAGATATGGATGATACTTGGAAATGCCGTTGAAGGTAGTGCTGCACTCAGGCTTTTGGAAAGACTAAATGGCTGCGACGGTGCTGTTAAAATGGTTACTCCTTATATGTATCACAACTATATAGATGCACTTATTAAGCTTGGCAGGAAAGAAGACGCTCACAATCTTATGAGACAGTACTGGGGCGGAATGATCAAAAACGGTGCAGACACCTTTTGGGAGCTGTATAATCCCGAAAATCCGGACGAGTCACCTTACGGAGGAACCATTGTAAACAGTTATTGTCATGCCTGGAGCTGTGGCCCGGCGTATTTTCTCAGGAAATACTTTGCTTAATACTTTGGAGGAAGAGAGTTTGATATGACATTTGATAATTATGAAATCGATTATACCGGGAATCCGTTTTTTCTTGACGAGAGTGCCATAAATTGGGTAAAAGAGACCTTTGAGGACATGAGCCTTGAGGAAAAATGCGGACAGGTTTTTTGTCCTATGGGATTTAGCAGTGAAGATGAAGTTCTTCGCGGAATCGTCAGTGGAATTGGCGTTGGCGGGATGATGTACAGAAGTGGGAGAGCAAAAGAGATTCAGGATACTCACAGAAAAATACAGTCAATGGCCAAAATTCCGCTTTTATTAGCCGCTAATACGGAGAGTGGTGGAGATGGACTGGCGGTAGAGGGGACATCTTTTGGCAAGCCAATGGCAGTTGCAGCAACTGCGGATCCTGAAAACGGCTACAGGATGGGGTATGTTGCATGCAGGGAAGGGGCAGCACTGGGACTAAACTGGTCTTTTGCTCCTATCGTGGATATCAACAGAGACTTTCATAATCCGATAACAAACGTCAGGACCTTTGGCGATGACCCGGAGAAGATAGTTTCCTTCGCTTCACGCTATATGGATGGTGCAGATGAAAATAATGTTGCCGTGTCAATAAAACATTTCCCCGGAGATGGAATAGATGAAAGAGATCAGCATATCCTTACCAGTGTCAATTCTCTGTCTGTAAAAGAGTGGGATGACAGCTTTGGATATATCTATAAAAGTCTTATAGACAAGGGAGCAAAGACTGTAATGGTGGGCCATATTGCCCAGCCGGCTTATGTAAAAGAGATTAACAATAATGCTGACAGAAGAAGCATGTTGATGCCGGCATCTCTTTCTAAGGAACTTCTTGGAGGTCTTCTCAGAAAACGTCTTGGCTTTAATGGCCTTATAACCACAGATGCCACTCCCATGGTAGGATTTACCAGTGCAATGCCCAGAAATATTGCCATACCGACTGCCATAGAAAACGGCTGCGACATGATTTTGTTCAACAAGAGCCTTGAAGAAGATTACGGTTTCATGCTTGAGGGTATTGGCAGTGGTTTGTTGTCCGTAAAAAGACTTGATGAGGCAGTGCTGAGAATCCTTGCAACAAAGGCATCCCTGGGGCTTCATGAGAAACAAAAAAACGGAAGTCTTGTCCCTATGGAAGAAGAGTTATCAGTTGTTGGCTGCAGCAAACACAGAATGTGGGCAAAAGAGGTGGCTGATAAGGCTGTCACTCTTGTGAGGGACGAGAAAGCTCTTTTGCCGTTAAGTCCGAAGAAATACCGGAGGATATACCTAAATGTGATCGACAAGGAAATGGACCCGGAGAGCGCATTTGTAAAGATGTGGAAGGATAAGCTGGAAGCAGAAGGGTTTGAAGTTACGGTAAGGGACAGACGTGTTAAAATTGCCCCGGCTGATTTTATGGATCCGGCATCACTGCCTGATGAGAAGAAGGCTCTTTTACATGAGATGTACAGAAGTGTTGCTGAGATGAAGGAATCCTTTGATCTGTATCTATATGTCTGCAATATGGAAAATGCTTCAAATAACACTACTTTGCGACTCAACTGGAACGTAGTGTTTGGGCTTGGAGATGATGCGCCCTGGCATGCATCAGAAATACCTATGATGATGATATCGACTTCGTATCCATATCATCTGTTTGATGCTCCCATGATCGGGACTTATATTAATTCCTACAGCGCAGGTGTGGATTTTGTCGATGCAACTGTAGAGAAAATAATGGGCAGATCTGAGTTTATGGGAGTAAGTCCCATTGATCCCCTGTGCGGAAAGGATTACATCTGATATGAAATATAAGGCCATAATTTTTGATCTGGACGGAGTTATCTGTTTTACCGATGAATACCATTATCTTGCCTGGAAGGAGCTGGCAGATGAGCTGAATATTCCCTTTGACAGGACTATCAATGAGAGGCTAAGGGGCGTCAGCAGAATGGATTCTCTTGAGATCATACTGGAGAAATATTCAGGACCTGAGTTCTCAAAGGATGAAAAGGAAAAGTTCGCCGGAAAAAAGAACGACATCTACAGAAAGAGTCTTGAAAATATGTCTGAAAAAGACCTCTCGGAGGAGGTCAGAGAGACGTTAAAGGAGCTTAGAAACAGGGGACTTAAGCTTGCCATCGGATCTTCGAGCAAAAATACCAAGTTCATATTAAAACAGATCGGGCTGGAAGGTTTCTTTGACGCCATAAGTGATGGCACCAATATCACAAGATCCAAACCCGATCCGGAAGTGTTCTTAAAAGCTGCCCAGTTCCTTGCAGAAGAGCCGAAGGACTGCCTTGTTATAGAAGATGCTGAAGCCGGAATAGATGCTGCGGTATCGGGCGGCTTTTACAGCGCCGGTATCGGGAGCGCAGAAAGCTATGGAAAGGCCACATATCATTTAGAGAGCTTTAAGGACATTCTAAAGTATGTTTAATGGTAAAGTAATCTGTGAGTGCCCGGATTGTGTCAGAAATGCGGTGCTTTCACTAGGAGAGGTAGTAGAAACTATATAATAATCCATTAAGACTGATATAAGCATCTGATCGGACCTAGTGTGTTGTCTCACTCATAATTGACCAAATTATTTGTAAATGATTTGATTAAAGATGAGCAAGACAACACACTAGTTTTTTTGCCAATAGCACAGAAAACATAAATCAGTTGAAGCTGATGTTGATCTTTGAGAAAAAATCCACACAAAATTCCATAAAAAGTTTTGAAACATTACTAAGATACTGACCTTCGGGATAGGACAGAAATATAGTCCTTTTACACACTGGTGACTTAATGAAAATCGGTGTGATCATAGGCGTGAAAAAGGATTTATGAGTCTGGTAGGGAAGCAGGGCAATTCCCATCTGTGATTGCACAAAACTTTTAAATGTGCCGGGACTGTCACTTTCCAATATGATATCAGGCTTAAATCCCGCCATTTTACACAGGTGGTCCGTAAGTTCGCGAATACTTGGCCCCTTTGAATAGGTTACAAACTGATAGGACTTTGCATCAATGAGATCTATCTCCCTGTAAGCGGGAAGGGAGCAATCATTATTTGCATCTGTTAATTCACTCTTTTTGTAAGCTGAAGGAGAGCAGTCTTTATTGTATTCACTATGGCTTATTTCTGCGCAGATAGACAGAGGATGATTTTTGTTTGCTGCTATTACAATATCCTCTTCAAGTAAGGTAATGTTTGTGAGCCCCTTATAATTACCTGGGGTGGCTGATATAACAAAGTCAAAATCCCCTGCCTGTTGAATATTATGGGTTGCCTGCTGTTTCAGATTGAGAGATATATGTGGGTAAAGCTTATGGAATTCCACCAAAAGCTCAGGCACGATATTTGAACCGGCTAAAATGACGAGCGTAAGATGACCGGAGGGTGAGGTGCAGTTGTCTAAGAGCTCATTTTTTGCATTATCAATGATTCCAAGAGCACTTCTGATGTTCTTGTAATAGAGTTCCCCGTTATGATTCAATCTAAGCTTTCTGCCTTCGCGCTCGAACAGCTTAGTCCCCAACTCTTCCTCAAGGCAGGCAAGTGACCTGCTAAGTGAAGGCTGCGCTACATGCAGAACTTTACTGGCTATAGATATATTTTCTTCCTTTGCAATTTCGCAAAAATATCTCAATTGAAGTAATTCCATAAACACTATTCCTATATAGCAATGATGTTATATGGCACATAACAAATTACATATTAGACGCCACATAAGTCAACGAATATAATCTAAAAAAGAAAACTTTTTAAGTAATTTTACCTAAAAATAGAGATTAAAACAATTGTTGATATTAGCTAAAATAATTGTATTATTTAGCTAAAATGGTGATGTGATCCGCAGCCTGGATATGCAGATAATAAACGCAGGAAAACAGAGAAAATCGACGGAGAACAGAAAATTATATGATGCGCACATATAATGTGAATTCTTCGGGAGCAGGAATTATTATGCAGGTCTGGAGAAGGATAAATTTGGGTATTTCAAGTTTTAGGGAAGCATGGATTATGGAGTTTATTAAAAATCTGAATCCGTGTTGTAAACAGTTTTAGGAGGAGTAGATGAGGTATTTTAAAAAGTTATATTGTTTCATATTATCGCTCTGCCTGCTTTTGACATCAGTTGCGAACATGGATGTCAGGGCAGAAGAGATGCCGCAGGGAGGCGGATTTTCGGGTTTTGTAACTGTAGATGGGACTAAGCTTATGGATGGTGACAGGGAGCTTAGATTTGTTTCCTTGAATTATCCCCAGGCTACAAGCGATACTCCGTGGGAGCATGAAAATGCCATGAAAACCTTCAGGGCAATGGGAGGTAATGTCACAAGAACCTATACTATCCCTGTTTTCAATGGAGAAAATAGTGCAAGAGCTTATGTTACAGGTGTGGATGAAGCAGGTAATCTCACATTTAACGAGGATGCATTAAACAGCCTTGACGATGTGCTGGCTAAGGCTAATCAGTATGGCATAAGGGTGGTTATTCCTTTCGTTGACCATTGGCACTGGATAGGCGGAATAGACGGCTATGTGTGGCTGGCAGGAGAGTCAGACGGAAATGCACCATCTCAGTCGGGGTTTCAGGACTGGGCTTGGAAATTCTACAGCAGCGAGAGGTGCATGGAGCTGTTTAAGCAGATGATCACGCATCTTTTGAACAGAACCAATACAGTAACAGGCGTTCAGTACAAGGATGATCCCGCTATTCTCTGCTGGGAGACCGGAAATGAGATGGGAAACAGAAGTCAGGTGGAAAGAGATGATGAGCTCACAGCCTGGACTAATCAGGTGGTTGAGCATGTAAAAAGTATTGATACGAACCATCTGGTGCTTGATGGAAGAATGTCTATGTCACCCAGATCTCTGGGAGAAGAGAATTTAGCTGATATTCTTGGCGCACATTATTATGAGGGCAATTATGCACAAAGATGCGAAGAGGATACAAGGGCTGCTCACGCTGCAGGAAAACCGTTTATCCTTGGCGAATTCGGTGCAAAGGTTACAGCAGGTCCCTGTATAGATGTATTCCAAAAAGGAGTTGAGAATGACACCAACGGAATAATGATGTGGAGTTTAAGAGCCCACAAGGACGGCTTTGGATACTATTTCCATAATGAGGATGGATATTGGGCATCCTATCACTGGCCGGGCTTTGAGTCAGGTAATTACTACGGTGAGACAGAGATAATCAGATCAATTTATGCATATGCACAGATTGTAAACGGAGAGGCTTCTAATTATGAGGAAGCAGCTGCAATTCCGATACCTGCTCCTGAGACAGATGAAGCACCGCTTCTTTACTCTGAAAATGGAACACCCCACGATAACTCTTTCGCTGGAGGCTCGGTTGGAGACATTAAGTGGAGAGGCGTTGTTGGAGGTGCCTGGTACGAAATCCAGAGAGCAGAAGGAAGCGTTACAGATCAGGATTCCGAGCTCTTTGAGACTATCGCAGGTGCTGATGATTACGTTTACGATTCCGGCAGAAACTGGGAAGATAAGTCTCATGACTGCATAGCCGGATATCACGATATGACTGCAGTTGACGGACAGACCTATTCCTATAGGATTCGTGCCTGCAACGAATCAGGAGTTGGTCCCTGGTCAAACATTGTGGTGGTAGAGAATGTAAAGCATGTTGTTAAGGACGAGCTTGATCTTATAGCAGTTTCAAGTAATGATCAGAATCCCACAGAGATAAGACGCACCTACAGCAGTGATCATTCAGCTAATATCGAGCATTCAGGCAGCACTATAGTCAACAAGAGTGCAGAGGAGGGCTATATCGAGTACTCATCCATAATACCTGTGGAAGAGGTGAAGGTTCAGGCTGTAAGTGAAGCAGCAGAAGGTGCAGAGCCAAAACTTATGGTGTCCTCAGATGGTATTTCTTATGAGGAGATAGGATTAATTCATGAGACAGGAAGTACACTTTATAGCGCATCATCAATAACAGCAAGTAAAGCCTGCTATTATAGCCGAATTTATCTTAAAGGCAACAGCAGCTGCAAACTGGATAGCATTGAGATCACTTATAAAAATGGCGGCGATTCCTATAACGATAACAGCGAATCCGGTAAAGTAAGAACAAACGCTATGATCCAGGATGCGACCTTTGGTGAGAACGCAGAGCCTTACTATGTATCCAAGGATACTGGCCTTGTTGTTGGAGAGGCTGAGGGCATCAGAGGTCTTACAACCGCAGATCCCGGGAAGGGATCTATCGTATATAAAACAGGTGATGACATAAACGCCTTTCGTGTAAGTACAGCGGGCCTTAATGGAAAAAGAGTTATAGTTGAGTACTCCTTTGACGGAGTAACATTTAATCCTGCGAAGGAGCTGACTGTGGCAGCAGGTGAGACTGTAGAAAATATCGTTTATGGTGATTTAAATGTATCTCAGGCGGTTAGAGTGATTAGGGTTACTGTTCCTGAAAACAGCGCAGGCGAAGCCTTTGTAAGACTTGTTGAGATATCAAGCGGCAAAAAGATGATACCACTTGCAGATGCATCACCTGCAAACATTATTGAGGATGGCGAATATTACGTCGGATCTAATGACAGTCTTAATGCTGTTTATAGGATAAATGGCTGTGAAGGAGAAATCACTTTTTCCAAGGATCTTGGAGAAATTGACTACACTGCCTTCGACAGTATTTATTTGTGGGTAAAGCCTGACAACAGCTCAAATGAGCTGAGGGTGAGACTTCTTGATGCTGAGAATCACGTATGGGAAAGCGATGCAGTACTCTTAAGCGGCGGCGCTGAGATGAAAAAGCTTTTCCTTACTAAAGACGGCGATTTTAACTGGTCTGATGTAAGAGAGGCACAGTTTGTAGTAAAGAGCAGCAGCGCTGCAGGAAACGGTGAGGGACATATTTCGCTTGATGCCGGACAGGTATATACGGGCAACTATGGTATTGCACTTGGCTACTCCTTTGGCGAAGAGGAAAAGGTCATTTATATTGACAGTGTGTATGCAAACTCATCCGTAAAGGTTGATGACTTTGAGGGATACAGCGGATCAAATACACTTTTAAATCAGGCTTATTCAAGAAATACCAACGGTGGTAAGTTCAACCTCTCATTAGATTCTGTGAATAAGTACGAAGGAGCTTACGGCCTGAAAATCGATTATGACTACGATGGAAAGGGCTATGCCGGAGCAACTAAGAATATGGATATGCTTAACCTTGGCGGATATGACGGTTTTACCATGTATCTTGACTCTGATGGCTCAGGAAATGAGATTAAGGTGCAGATGGAGACTGACACATCCACCTATGCCTACACAGGATATATGACAGGAAAAGGTCCCATGCTTCTGTACATGCCTTTTGCCAAGATTATTCAACCTGATTGGGCAACGTCAGGAACACCGCAGCCAATAAACAGTTCGCAAAATCTTAAATCGGTTTCAATTTATACTAATCAGACAGGCACCGTTACCTCAGGAACACTCTATGTGGACGATTTAAAGGGCGCTAACTTTGTGGAAGACCTGACTGAGAAAGCAGGAGTTACAATTGATGAGCCTTCTGGATTGGTTACGGAGTTTCCGTATACAATCTCTGGAACTGCTGATTACGTTGAGTATGTAACGGTTTCTGTAGGTGAAAAGAAGTACAACGTACCTGTAAACGGAGAGGGTGTATGGAGCTTTGAACTTACCGCAGATGCAGGAATCGTTAACGGGGATGATATTAAGGTAAAAGCAGGAGTGTATTATCCTGACGGAGAAGCTATAGCAGAAAGTTCAGAATACGCCATCAGACTTGAGGTAGAGGATAATGACGGACCTGAAGAAGAGCACTATGACAACGTAATCTGGAGTTGGGATTTTGCAGAGATGGGCACCGAGGGATGGAGCTTTGAGGGCTTTTCACCATGGACAGAGAATGGAAGATTAGTTGCCTGGTCACAGGATGGTTATGATGCAGTATTCTCATATACGATTACGGATGTACCGAATGGCGTTTATACTCTTTCAAATGATATCAAGGTTAAGAGCAATATGAACAGCGCAGTTATGGCTCTTTCTTCAGGGGAAAGCGAGATTAAATCAACTCCAATTGACACAGCAGATACGGTTGTGGAGGATCATCTTCTTGGAGAGAAACTTACGGTAGATAATAACAGCATAACTGTTAAATATTATGTCAATGCCCCTGTTGATGCTAACGGAGTTACTTTTGCAGTTGGAGATATAAAGCTTTACCTGGTTAAGGCTCTTGAGAATGATGATCCCGAAGATGATGAAGTACATGACGGTGATGAAAAAGATGATTCCGGTGAAGGTACAGGAACTGAGGGTGAGATACCGGATGATTCAGGCGAAGGCACAGGAACTGAGGGCGATACACCGGATGATTTCGGAGGAGATACAGGAGCCGGGGACGAGACACCGGATGATTTCGGAGGAGACACAGGAGCCGGGGACGATACACCGGATGATTTCGGAGGAGACACAGGAGCCGGGGATGAGACACCGGATGATTTCGGCGAAGAAACTGGAGACTGGGATGAGACACCTGATGATTTTGGCGAAGGTACTGTAGCCGGTGATGAGATATCGGGAGATTCCGGTGAAGGAGAAGGTACAGAGAGCGGAGCTGTAAATAATCATGAGACAGTAAGTACCGACAATAATACAGGCCTGGATTTAGGAGAAGCTGCATATGATGGAAGCACAGCAATTAATGAAGTCATAGACAGTAAGCAGAAGAAAACTTCTATATCTGAGCTTACTGCCAAAAAGAAAGCCATCACAGTTTCCTGGAAGAAGCAGTCCAAGGGTATCAAGGGCTATGAAATCCAGTACAGCACCAATAAGAAATTCGAAGAAAATGTAAAGACAGTTAAGATAGGAAAAGCTAAGACTACCAAAAAGACTATAAAAAAGCTTAAATCCGGAAAGAAGTATTACCTTCGTATAAGGACTTATAAAGAAAAGGATGGTGGAATTGTATATTCTAACTGGAGCAAGAAAAAGAGCATTAAAGTCAAGTAAGGCATTTAATAGATAAGCCTGAATTACAGGGAATGTTACCTGTATAAAAAGAACCGGGACTAGTCAGTTCAAATACTGATTATTCCCGGTTTTTGCTACAGGTAGCTGCATCTTGCTGGCATGCAGGCTATAGCGGATCTTTCGTCTATAGTCGTTACGTTGTTCCATTTTTCTTTTTGGGTTCGACAGGCTATTTGTTCATAGTATAATAATCTTATTCTGTACAATTTTTGAACTGATAGGTGAAAGGCCAGGATATTATCTTGATTCGTGAAAAGGGGAAAAACATATGAGTTCGATCAATTACCATTCCGGGGATATAACAAAATTAAAAGTTGATGCAATAGTGAATGCCGCTAACAGTTCATTACTTGGGGGCGGTGGCGTCGACGGAGCAATTCACAGAGCTGCGGGTCCGGGACTTTTAGAAGAGTGCAGGACTTTGAATGGATGCAGAACCGGTGAGGCTAAGATTACGGGAGGATATAATCTTCCTGCAGCACATGTCATTCACACAGTTGGGCCTATATATAGCGGAAAGGCATCTGATGCAGAAGACCTTCATAACTGTTATTGGAACTCGCTGGATGTGGCGAAGGCAAATAATCTTCACAGCATTGCTTTTCCCGGGATTTCAACAGGAGTGTATGGCTATCCCAAGAAAGATGCGGCTAAGATAGCTCTGACTACAGTGAAACAATGGCTTGAAAAGAATTCGGACTATGATATGGCGATAACTATTGTTACCTTCAGTGAAGAGGATTATTTGATATATCAGAAGCTGGCAGCTGATGTAAGTAAGGAGTAAAGATGAATTCAATATTAATAAAAGACACAACACGAGAACAGAGGGAGAAAATAGTAGCTGAGTCTATAGGAAATATCAACGGCTCATGCGACGGATGCATGTCCGGACTTGCTGACATGTATCAGGATTACATTGATGGTAAGAAAGAAATCCGTGAGATAAATATGGAATTCAGGGCTCATTATGAGTCCGGAGTAGATGGACCTGAAAAGGCGGATTGCGGGTATAAGAGATGACAGTGAAGTCGGGAATTGGCCTTAGAAGAGTTTCATATGACAGGAGGAACTGAGACTGCGTTTTGTCAGTACCGGAAGATGAAAAGCTTTGTGATGAGACCGGATATAGAATTTATTATTTCAGTTTCATGAGACCGGCTTTGAGGGAATTCTACATGGAGGATGATATCCGCAATAAAGTAGAAATTATTGATACCTGGAATATGACTATTACCGATGCCGGTGTTCATAGTGGAAGATTTTGTCTAGAGCTTCCCGGCAGACAGTATATAGTAGTAAGGCTTCGTAAGGTATGACTGCATCTTGCGGACAAAAACTGAAGAAGTGTGCAAAGTTGTGCGGGCAGCAATGATCTGAATTTAAAGAGTTATATTATAAGGAATCTACTATAAGAAGTAATTGTAAATGGTTCTAAATTATGATGATAGGGTCAAAAGGTCATTATGCGATTATGTTTGAATAAATCGCATAATGACATCTTGGCCCTTACATCATTTTATTTTAGCAACGTATTTCACAATCCTGGCAGGGCTTATTGGAGAGTGACAATATAAGTTGTAATGGAATAAGCATTAGCCTGCGCTGAAAAGAAGTTATTGGATTTTTTTATGTTATCTTCGTCTGTGACATCACGCCAGTTTTCACCATTCTCCATAGCACCACTTGTTCTTATGGCAGTTATTTCTGAAATATCCTTATCGAAGTTTTCCAGATCAAAACGGCGGAGTTCATCATTGGAGTTACTATTCATGGTAACTATTACAAGTTTATTGTTTTGAGGATCATAAGCAGCAAGAGTGTCTTTTCCAGACTTCACTATGCAGAATCCGGGTCGGATATATCTTGTAAACTGGCCAAAACCATAGTATTTTTTGCCTGTAAGTAATTCTTGTGCGTCATGGTCAGCTATGGCCACTCCCCAAAAAGGTTCACCATTATTGAGGATGTTCTCCGCTTCCTGCCTCGTAAGTGTATCAAATTCATTGGTTGAATCAATATGCATGTCTGCTGCATTCCACATGATCCAGGCGGTAGGATACATTCCGTTCATATCCTGCATTATGGCATCTGCAAATCCAAGTGCAGCTTCCATAGCACCTGATTCTTTACCTAATGAGAATGTACCGTCAACTTCACTCATCCACAGATTTTTTCCGGCATCAAGAGCTGTTTCTTTTAGTTCCTTGCGTTTGTTTCCATGATATGTATGTGTATCCAGTCTGGCTATGGCATCCTTTGCTTCAGGTGAGAGCTTTTTATAGGAACTGATTGTAGCATTTATACTGGTTTCATCTGAACTGCTGATTATTATGTCAATACCTTTGTTCTGTAGTTCACGGTTCAGTTCTGTGATAATTTTTGATTGTGATTCACCAGGGCTAAAGTGGCAGCCTTCCTGTTTTTCACTATAGGCAGACCAATAGTCTGTGGCTGGTTCATTCATGGGAGTTATGCTCTGAAAACTGGTCACTCCGCTTTTTTCCAGGTGTTCAATAACATCTGCCAAATAACATGCAAATGCTGTATAGGAATCATCTCTGAGATTATTTCTTGCAGGTTTTTTATTTCCGGAGCTGCATCCACTTATTGTCATAAAATATGGCGGTGAATTTGAAAAAGCCTCTGCAATAAAAGCATTCCCCGCTTTTTGGGATGCTGCTTTAAGAACATTTATCTGATTTTTATCAGCATCCCAATTGTAATTCCAGGCATATCCACAGGAAAAATCTGCTCTCTCAAAATTTTGCAGGTAATATTCTTCCGGATGTAGTGATAAATCTATTGGTGTAATATCAATTGCGTAGCCGGGAATAATGGAATCAGATCTTTTTATATGTGCTTCATGCAGAAAATCACTGGGGTTATCTACATCTGAAAGC
This sequence comes from Butyrivibrio sp. WCE2006, assembly GCF_000701985.1. Classification (NCBI taxonomy): domain Bacteria; kingdom Bacillati; phylum Bacillota; class Clostridia; order Lachnospirales; family Lachnospiraceae; genus Butyrivibrio; species Butyrivibrio sp. WCE2006. The sequence goes on from NZ_JNKH01000014.1 coordinate 24,555, forward strand.
GCAAAATCAGTGACATTATCCCCACCGCCGATATTGTATCTTCCAATGTTTAGTCCTAATCCTTTTTCTGCATCAAAAAACAATTCAGAAGCCGCATGTGTCAGCTTATCGCTGTAGCCAACACGATTGGCCCACCAACACAGGCTTGTTCCCCAACCTTGAAACTCTCCATAACCATCGTTATTAGTATCATTGAAGGTCTGATGATCATTTAGGTCTATCTTTATTATATTTTGGACTTTTTCACCGGAATCGACTTTGTCAGAGCTTTCCTCTATAGAATTATTCCCGGAAAAAGTGCCACATCCAATAAGTTGCAGGCTCAAAGTAGTAAGTGCCAGGGATAAGACACAAACCATTGAGCGATGTATTTTTTTCATGCTAAAACACCCCATATGTTGTTAGTAGAATAAGATATTTTTAGTAATTCTAAAACATTATAGCAGAGGCTATGATTATTCGCTTAAATACTATCAAATTGAGTGTGCAAAAAGACAGGATGATAATGATCTGGATGCAATTCATGTATTACAATAGAAATATTAGAAAATCGAAGCGAACTAGTGGTGAGACTGAAGGGAGAGCCGGTAAATGGCAGGTGTAATAAGGAAATATGAAAATAAAGATCTGGAAGATGCAGTAAAAATGAAGTGGCAGCAATGCCGTATAGTCTGTTATAACCTCCGGCTATCACCAGCCATAGGCAAATGCATATACAGAATTGGCGTTATCAGCGATATAATTGTAACGTAGATAATTGTCTTTTTTAAGAAATATATGCAAGGGGTGAGCAGAAATGGTTAATGAAAAGGTAAAAGAGTTTCTTGTATCAAACAACCTTGGTGACAGACTTACTGAGCATACAGAAACGATTGATACAGTTGAGCATGCTGCACAACAGATAGGCTGTACCGAGCCGGAGATTGCAAAAACATTGTCTTTTGTTGTTAATGAAAAACCTGTAATCGTTGTGATGGCTGGCGATGGTAAGGTTAACAGTTCGAAGTTCAAGTCATTATTTCACACTAAGCCGCACATGATTCCAAGGGATCAGGTGGAGAGTATCACGGGATTTCAGCCGGGTGGAGTATGTCCTTTTGCTGTGGAAAATGATATCCCTATCTGGCTTGATGTTTCCATGAAACGTTTTGAATATGTCCATCCTGCAGGAGGAAATGAGTTTACTTCTGTTAAGGTTACACCTTCTGAGCTCGAAGCGGTTACAGGCGCCGAGGGCTGGTGCGATGTATGTAAGGGATGGGAAGATAATGAATAAAATGGTTTGGAATGTTTGCAGGTATGATGATAGGTGCTATGATTGATAGAAATGGAACTGCAACGAAAAAAGCTTTAAAGAGGAGTACAGACGTTATGGTAAAGCATGTGATATTATGGACATTAAAGGATGAGCTTTCTGCAGAAGAGAAGGCAACTATAAAGCAGGGAATCAAGGAAGGGCTTGAGGGATTGAAGGACAAGGTTCCTGGCATAGTAGATATCAAGGTTAACATCAATGGTCTTTCATCTTCAAATGCAGATCTGATGCTTGATTCCACTTTCGAAACTGAGGATGATCTGAAGGCATATGCTATACATCCGGAGCATGTGGCAGTTGCAGATTCTAATGTAAGACCATACACAAAGCTTAGAAGCTGCCTGGATTATGAGGTTTAATAAAGAGTAGTCTCATATTCATAGATTCCTGTTTTTCCCCAGAAAAACGGGAATCGTATTGGACCAGGTCCTCGCGAAGCGAGGGGCGTGTCCTGCCGAAGGCAGGATTTTTGTGGGCGATTTCCGCTTTTGCCCACAAAAAGTCATAGATTCCTGTTTTTCCTCAGAAAAACGGGAATCGTATTGGACCAGGTCCTCGCGAAGCGAGGGGCGTGTCCTGCCGAAGGCAGGATTTTTGTGGGCGATTTCCGCTTTTGCCCACAAAAAGTCATAATAACTTGAAATGATTCATTCTGTAGCGGATTATGCCTTCGTCCTGCATGCGGGACAATTCCTTTGACATGTTTGTCCGCTCTAGATTCAGGTAATCAGCAAGCTGCTGTCTGTTAAATGGAATATCAAATTCATTTTTGCCGGTCTTAAGTGCTACAGCATTAAGGTAGGAAAGGAGTCTTGCGCGGCAGCTTTTGGGAGAAGTATAAAAACTTCTCTGGGACAACATCAGATTCTTTCTGGCTGATATGATAAGTATATTTTTCAGGAGCTTTTCTTTCCAGGAAGAGCTCTTTTTATTGATGGACATAATTGATCTGATGTTGAAAAAGACTATACTACTGTCTTCGTTTGCTCTCACATCAACCAGCATCACCTCATTAAGCAGAGCATATGTTTCGGCGAAATAGTCGCCGGGGCCGATGAGACTTAAGACAGTACAGTTGCCCCATACATCGTTGCTTTCTATGGTTACGCTTCCGGTGATTACCATTCCAAGTGAGTATGCCCTTTCTCCAGCATTAAGAACCAGTTCGCCTTTTTTATAGCTTCTGTTTTTGGCATCTAAATCTGAAAGGCATTTTGAAATCTCTTCTTCTGACATTCCGGAAAAAAGTCTGCTGCCCTGTATATCACTTATTCTCATAGGTATTCTCCTGACTCTTTAAATGTGGCTTAAACAACATACTTTATATTCTGAGTATATAACACTGATTTCATCAGAACAATATAACGATAGCAAAGAAACGAGCATCCTATAGAAAACACATTAGAGATTAAATGGCAGAAATAATCGCTATTAAACAGAGTCTCTTTTTGATATTATAGATTATGACTATAGAACTTTTTTATCTTCATATATCTACTAAGTTTTCGTAAAGAAGGAGGTTAGGTATGGCAGACATTGCTGAAATCATCAAACAGATTAATGGTAATAAGGAGCTTATGGCTCAGATTGCTAAGGTCGATCCGGTACAGGCAAAGGAATTGCTTAAGAAGGCAAACATCGATGTTAGTGAATCAGACATCAAGTTGGTGCAGGAGGCAGTTGCTGATGGCAAGCTTGATCTTGGAGATATCAAGAATATTGCCGGTGGGTTATTTAAAAAGTAATGGGTGTTTTATGAACGGCGCTCCCTTGGCTGATGAAATTTGAATCAGGCAGGGAGCGCTTTTGCGGTTTTGATGATGAATATTTGATATTCAGCTATACAAAGATACCGAAAAGCTACGGTAAAAGAAAAATAGACATATCAATTTTGCAACATAGAGAATTTATGTGAAGACAATGGAGGGGTATATTCGTTATATAAACAAGTAACCGTTGTAGAGAAGTGGGGTATTATTTATGAGTGGAAAGAGATTATACAAAAGTAATGATAAAAAAATCTGCGGTGTATGTGGTGGAATAGCTGAGTATTTTGGAATTGATCCATTTATCGTAAGGCTTATTTGGGGTATCCTGGCATTCGCCTGGGGAACCAGTATAGTAGTATATATATTGCTGGCCTTCATAATGGATGAAGCTCCTGGTTTTATCGAATCAGATGAAAACGAACCTGAAGTTCCAAAGAGCATAGAAGAGAAGACAGTTCTTAATGCAGAACCAGTTGGTTTCAGACTTAACAATGGCGTAAAGGAAGAAATCTACCGATGATGTAAAATAAAAAGATTTGAATTGGATATGTAACCTTATATATCTAATAGATCATTGAAATTGATCGCAGGATAACTATTATAAATAGTGGGATAGAAATATCTCATAAAAGTGTGAAAAAGAGATTGGAGGAAATTGATATGTTTGGAATTATTGGTGGACTTATTTTTGGAGCAATTGCAGGTTTCATTGGAAGTAACATCATGAATGAGAAATCCGGGACTATTAAAAATATTATCCTTGGAATTCTTGGTGGTGTAGTTGGTGGATTTGTATTTAAGCTCATAGGATTTACTGCAACAGGACTTATTGGAAGTCTCATCGTATCCAGCGTAGGTGCATGCATATGCATCTGGCTTGGAAGAAAGCTGTTTTAAAGAGGCAACTAGCTGGCGATAGGAGCCGAGGCTATACTGATAGAGCTTTATAAATCATTTTTGCTTGGGCTGGGATATGTTTTAGAAACATCCCAGCCCAATTTGTATATATGAGTGGAGTTATCGTAAACGGCAGATATATCTGACACTTATTACCGCATGGTTTATAATATAGCTATAAGATTTTTTGGATATAACCAGTACAAAATATTAGAATTTTTATTATGAGTTTTTAGTGAAACGGACTTAACAAATGATTATCGCTGAGATCAGAACCAGTGAGGAATCAGCATGGCTTAATTGCTGACAGCGGAAAATGGAGGGCGTGGTCTATGGTAAAGATTTATTGTTATTCAAAATGTTCTACTTGTAACAAAGCTCTGAAATGGCTTGATGCTAATGGAATAAAATATGAAAGTCTTGATATAAAGGAGCAGCATCCGGATAAGGATACAGTGAAGGATCTCAACGCCAGGAGTGGTCTTCCTTTAAAGAAATTCTTTAATACCAGCGGAAAGTTATATAGAGAAATGGAGCTGTCTAAGAAGCTTGCGGATATGACTGATGATGAAATGCTGGATCTGCTTGCGTCAGATGGGATGCTTGTAAAGAGACCGCTGCTTATTACGGATAAGACTGTTATTGCAGGCTTTAAAGAGGATGTATGGAAGGAAGCTCTTTTGTAATAAAGAAATTGTATTCATGGTGAGCGGTGTAGGATAAGGAGGCTTTATGCGCCTGTTTATAGCGATAAACTTTGATGAAAACATGACGGATGCTCTTATCGAGATGCAGGATGATCTCATAAGAAGCGGAGTAAGCGGCAATTTTACTCGTGAAGAGAATCTTCACATGACGTTGGTATTTATTGGTGAGAGCGATGAGCCTGAAAAGATAGAGGAAATAATGCGTGATGTGCCTCTTAGATCTTTTACCATAAAAGTGTCAGGAATGATGCGTTTCAAGGACATGATATTCGCCAGAGTTGTAGACAATCCGGATCTTAGTGATTACGTAAAACGGCTTAGACACGCTCTTTCGGATAATGACATCGATTTTGATAAAAAGAAATTCATGTCCCATATAACACTTGTCAGAAGGGCTGGCGGAGTTAAGAATATTCCGATACAGTCTGATGAAATTATCGAGGAGTCAATGAGAGTTAAGGGGATATCATTGATGAAATCAGAGCAGAGTAAACACGGTATGATTTATACAGAGATTGGATATGTGAGGGCATTCTAATATATGTTTTTCAAGAAAAATTCTGAAAAGAAAACTTATGATAAAGAAAATAAAAGGCCTGTGATCAAGGCTAGCATTTGTAATGGGGAAATGGTTGCCGGTTTTCAGGATATACATACCGGAGCTTTTGAGGAAGTTATGCTTGTAAGGAACGATGCAGAAATCAGGGAATTCATGTATCAGTATGGTATTACGGAAAAGATGGAGAAGATTTATTGATTGGGTTTAGAAGCTATTCATAAAGAATTCGCGAGGGAGGTTGAAAAATGGACAAGTTGGAGTTCAATAACAAGAAACAGTGCGGACTGTGGTTAATGTTAGTTGGTGCTGTGATTGTATTATCTGATATTTTTGGTGGTGATTTTTTGATAAATCCTATCGTCTTTTTGGCGGGGTATTATATATGTTTCTTCAGTGTAAATGTAAATAAAAAAGTCAGGAAAAAACTTTCTCAGGGTCCGATCTCCAGGTTTCAAATAAAAATGATATATGTATCCTTGATAATGCTATTTGTTTTAATGTTTTGCATCGCAGGACCTTTTATTCCGGGATGGAACTGGAGACTAATATGGCTTGGAGTATTTTTGGCGACTGCAATTCATTTTATACCATGGTTTACTATTCATGGCTTTAGTATGCTGGCGCTTGCAATGGTAGATATTATCGTTTGTATCATCGGATACGCATTTCCGGAGGTGTCGATAAAGGTAATCGGATACGTTGATGCAATCACGAAAATAATCTGGGGCACATATTTATTCTTTTTATCAAAGCCGTCTGCATTTGTATTCAGAGGAAAAACAAAGGACAAAGAACAGCTATGTAAAGAAGGGTAAAGGAGAAGAAAAAAACAGAATGAGACTTTTGTTTATAAGGCATGGAGATCCGGATTACGAAAATGATACTCTTACAGAAAAAGGGATCAGAGAAACGGAGTGCCTTGCAGAATATATTAAGGAAATTCATATTGATGAGATTTACCAGTCACCTCTTGGAAGAGCGAAGAAGACCCTGGAAGTTGCACTTCCCAAAACAGATCTGACCATAAACACATTGGAATGGCTGCAGGAATTCCCTGCACAGTTCAATCCGAATTTGTCTTTGGACGCCAGTGCTGCCTATAAGACAGAACTGCAGAAAGATTCTGAGAGCGGATTATTCAAAAGCAGAATCCTCTGGGATATCCTGCCATCGTATTATACTGTTCACTCTGAACTCTTTGACAGAAACGGATGGAAGAATAGCGAACTTGTCAAAAACAGCAATATGGTAGAAGTGTATGAGAATGTTAAACGTGATTTCTTACAGTTTCTGTCAGAACATGGCTATGATAAAGACGGTGATGCTTTCAATGTAGAAAAAGGCAACGGACAGACGATTGCTTTCTTTTGCCATTTCGGAATTACTTCTGTTCTTATGTCCATTCTGTGGAATATTTCACCATTTATACCGCTTCAGTTTATGGCTATGGCACCAACATCCATAACTGAGATAGTAACAGAAGAACGTGAAAAGGGCATAGCAATTTTCAGGGCACTACGGATAGGCGATATATCACATCTTAATATGACAGGAGAAACCCCTTCTTTTTCTGCGAGGTTTTGTGAGCAATTTGAAAATGCAGATGAGAGGCACTAATAGACTTCTATATCCATGGAAAGTTTGTTACAATGAAATCTGTGGCATACTGGTAATCAGTAGTCACAAGGAGGTAATCATGAGAACACGAGATAACTACTCGGTGCAGTTTTAATACTGGCAGCAGGTTGTACCGAGGTTAAATATATTTATGCTGTCACATACTGCACCGAACAAATAACTGAATAGATAATTACTTGAAAAGGAGCAGATATGAATACAGAAAGAATAAATGAATTAAGAAAAGAATGGGAAGCTGAGGAGAAGATTGCACATATTCATGGATGGGATTTTTCTCATATCCATGAGAGATATGAAGAGGAAGATGATCTCCCCTGGGATTACAAGAAGATAATTAACGAGTACCGTCTTCCTGATATGAAGTTGCTGGATTTTGATACAGGCGGTGGTGAGTTTTTATTATCTCTTGGACACCCTTATGAGAACACAGCGGCTACTGAAGGATTTCCTCCAAATGTGGAATTATGTAAGGAAACGTTGCTTCCGTTAGGGATAGATTTTAAGCCTTGTGCTGATGAAAAGAATATTCCTTATGCTGATGATTCTTTTGATATATTTATCAACAGACACGGAAGTTTTGATCCGGTGGAAGCACATCGACTGCTTAAGTCTAAAGGGCTTTTCATTACTCAGCAGGTCGGGGGCAAAAACGATAGAGATCTGGTGGAGATGGTTCTTCCGAATACTCCGGAACCCTTTCCTGAGCTGGAGCTGTTCATTCAACGCAAGAGATTTGAGGATGCCGGGTTTGAAATCATCCGTGGTGAAGAAACATTTAAGCCAATAAGATTTTTTGATGTCGGTGCGTTTGTTTGGTTTGCGCACATCATTGAATGGGAGTTTCCGGGATTTTCTGTAGACAAGTGTTTTGATAAACTTCTTAAGATGCAGGAACAGATTGATAAAAAAGGATTTGTACAGGGAACTATCCACAGATACCTCATTGTGGCTAGAAAAAAGGATTAATAATGATAGAGCGGTAAGTATAATGCTTGCCGCTTTTACATTTTGTTCAAAAAAGGAAGTGTAAAATGACAGAAAAGCAGATCGAATGGGCAAAGAAACGAGATGAGCTGGTATCAGCAGTAAACAGGCTTGGATTTCCGGAAGAACTTGGAGTGCAGATGGCAAAACAGCTTGGAAGTCCAAAGGCAATGGACAGGATGCTGGCTTATTTGTATAACGTGAAGCCAAAAACAGTTGAGCTTGTTGTGGATGAAATGCTTGCTATATGCAGTGATATAGATGCATGGCATAACAAGAAGGCTGCAGAAGAAGCCAACGCAAAGTATAACGAAATGCTATACTACGGCCTTGGCACTGAGGATAGTGATTTTATTTAATGCTTCGAATTAAAAGTGTGCAACTTGTGTGATGTTTCACTTGATATTATCCAAATAGAGACAGGGAAAACAACTTTAGAAACAGTTGATAGGAGGATGGTATTATGATGAACATCTTAAGAAAAATCAATGAGTGGCTTGACAGCTATTATGAGATTTTTGGAAGAGTATGGTGATTTTAAATGAAATGATCAAAAGTTTTTGTCCATGCCTGCTAAAAGAAAAGTGCAGACGTGAGTTGGACATTTGTTGGACAGCTGGTGATAAAACGATGATATAAGAATTTTTAATATGTCGTTATCACCAGGATGACCAAGGAATGTATGGAGGCATTTACTATGCGTAAGATTTTTGAGAGCTTTATGGAAGAATTTGGTTTATTAGATACTTCAGCTACATATAGAAAGCCTTTTGGCAGGCTGGATGCTTCAGACTATGTCAGGATTGAGGCAGAACTTATAAAATTTGCAGATAATGTCGCTGCAGGCTGATATATATAATGGGTAATATCAAGAATAATCTGTATACAGATTTTGAAGCAGCAGGTCATAAATGAAGGACCGGTGCATAAAAGAGTGAGGAAAATGAAATTTTTATACAGAAAAGTCATTTTTTATATTCTGTTCCTGTAAATATGTCATTCTTAACTCCGATATAAGTATTAGAAAGACAATCATACAGGGAACGAGACAAGCCTCCGGTTTCTGTATGGGGACCTCCCGAGAAAGTCCGAGCTTTCAGAGGATGTAACTGAAAATTGATAGTAAAGAGAATAATTCATTTTAAAACCTCCTCCTATAGAAGCACTATGCTGCAAAGAGGGCCAGATCAAAATAAAAGATCAGGCCTTCTTTTTTTTGTCATGGACATGTAAATATTGTCCGCTATTTCCCCTAAAAAGACATGCAATTTCATTGAAAAATATAGTACAATTATGAAAATTCGGGAGAAACATTTGGGAGGAAAATTTTATGTCTAGAGGGAGTAAAAATCTTTTTTTAGCGGTGATCACCGTATTCTTTGTGTTGTTATTCTTTGATGTAAGACCGCTTACTGCGTCAGCAGCTGTTACTTACAAAGATGGGAAAAGTCTTTTCTCAAATAATAGTATCCAGATCAAAATTAAAAGTGCTGGACTTGGGCATAATAGGAATAAAGTTCCCTATTTTGAAAAAGGGTATTTAATGGATTTAGAATTGAAGAATAAGACAAAGAAACCGATTTTTGTAGATTTGTATGCATATAAAATAAATGGAGTTAAGTATTTGTCTTATAATGGGGATTCAATAGTAACATATGATGTAGCACAAACTGTTTCCCTTGGAAGTCAGGAATCCCGCTATATACGGATTGAAAAAGGTGCAACAGTCGTAAGGAGCGTTGCTCTGAATATTAATAGTTTGAGAGTAGGCCATTCTCTTAAGATAAAAAATATTGATGGCGGAGTCAAAATTGTTGATAATACGGGAAAAACTGTCCTGGATCCGAAAAAAAATGGTAAATTTCATGTTGCTCTTGAGGGTGAAGGGGCTAATGATGTATTGTCCTTTGAAACCAGTACAGGAATAAAGTTTGATTCGAAAGATAAAAAGTCAATAAAGGGGTCTGTTGCAATTTCGATTGAAACTATCGGATGTTATGACAACAAAAGATTTAATATGGATTTCAACTATCAGAATACAACTGATAAAGAATATATACTTGAGGGTTGTTTAAGCGATGGTACAAGGATTTTTAATAATTGGATTTCCGCTAATACATTTACAGAATGGAAATATTATTCTTCAAATAATGCCAAATTAGTAGAATACTTGAAAAATCCGAAAGAAATTGATATTACATATAGACTCCTCGATAATAACCGGGCTTTAGTCGCTGAAAAAAAAGCTAAGCTTGATTTAAGAAAAGTTTTCTTAAGGCAAAACGGTAATGCCTGTGAAATACGTATCAAGTATTATGAGGGTCAACGAACAACTTATATTTCAGAACCTGTCTACATGGTAGATGGTGTTACATATACTGCTGCTCTATATAAAAGTTACGCTTATGACTCAGATGAGATTACAAATGACAAGATAGTATGGACAAGCAGTGATGAAAATATTGTTAAAATTGATCAAAATGGAAGACTTATATTCACGGGCGTAGAGGGAAGTGTTCTTATTCAGGCGAAATGTCAGACGATGGTCTGTCAAAAAATGTTTACGGTAGAAAAGCCCAAGATGAAAATGGATCCGGTTTCAATATATGAAGGGGAAGTAGCAATGCTTAAACCTTATGTATATCCTGTAAATTTATGGACCGAAGGGAGTATAACGTATGAAATTGAAAATGAAAAAGTTGCGTATGAAAGATTCGGAAGAATTTATGGAATATCTGAAGGGACTACAAAAATCAAAGCAACTTGTTATCATAAGGGGGTAGCAACTGGTCTTACTGTTGAGACTTACATTAATGTATTAAAGAAGGAACATCAAAATGTCACTTATAAAGCTGTAGAGGTTAAGAATTACTCTGTACCTGTGGGAGGAAAGGATGTTCAAAAGAACAAATTCAGTCTAAGTCTTGATAGGGTTAAACAGGATAAGGGTAAATTATTATTGTACTTTACAGAGACTAATTTAACTTCCCAAAATGTTAAACAAAGTCAAATAAAAATAACCAGTATAAATGGATTAAAGGTATGGCTTAATTCCCCTTCTGACTATTCGATATCTTTTTCAGATGCCAAGATTAAAATTTTAAAGCCCGGTCAGAGTCGGGAGAGAATGGTAGAACTTGATAGTGAGGTCTTTACACAATTGGGAACTCTGGCAATTAATGAGATTCGTGGAGAGTTTAATAGTGTTTCTGAGAATGGTTACAGAATAGGCATCTGGGATTTTAAAATTAAATGTGGAAATGCTAATGATAGAGCATATGAAAAGAAAATTGCCGGTGGAAAGAAGCTTGATTATAAATTTAAGGATGTAAGTGCTTATGTAACCGGTATAACGAAGCAAACTCCGGATTTGCAGAGCGAAGGTGCCTTTGTAGGGATGTACTATAAAAATAACTCTACGGATAATGTGTATCAGATATTGTCATATCTCGATAAGATAAATGGTGAAATGGTGGATTACAATCTGGTATTTCAGGAAGGTATTTGGGGGACACTAAAACCGGGAGAAAGTATTTTTGGATATTTTTACATTCCTCAGAAGGTGTATGAGAAGTACAAAGGCAACATAGAAAAACTCACAATCAGCACAGCACTAAAGAATGAGGCAGGTGCAATTAAATATAATGGAACCGTTGACATACAAGATTTTTCAAGTCTTATGGGGAAAACGGAGATCTTATTTGTGAAAAACGATATATCAAAATGCTATGTTGGAGATGATGAATTCGAAGTTCAGATTTGTCAGGAAACAAATGGAAGAGTGATTCCGGGTTGGAAATTGGCATGGACTACATCTGATCCTAATATTGTATCTATACAGCCGGGAGGTTACTTAAAACCTGTTGGAGCAGGTATCGCAGTTATAACGGCAACAGATGATGAGGGGCGCATGGCAGTGATGAAAATCAATGTACAGCCGAAAGCATCAGATGGTAATGATGACAGTCCCAATAATCCGGGAGGAAGTGGGGGTTCTTCTTCGGAATCAGGAAATGGCGGAAGTGGTTCCGGATCAGGAGCAGGCACAGGGAATAGCGGAAGTGGTTCCGGATCAGGAGCAGGCACAGGAAATAGCGGAAATAGTGGAAATAGTTCGCAGTCACAAAATAGTGGAAAAGGAGCATCTGTTGAAGCACCTTCAGGAAACAATAAAACTGTAGAATCACCTGATGGTGTGATAGTAAATGGAGCATCTGATAAAACCCTGATTGATAAAAAGACACGTAATGTGTATCTTGTTACTGGCACAAAGACGGTTAAGTTTGTAGCTGCAGGAAATAAAAAAGCAAAAAAGGTTGTCATTCCGGGCAAGGTTAAACTTTCAGGAAAGAAGTATTCAGTAACCGCAATTGGAACAAAAGCCTTTAGCGAAAACAAAAAGCTAAAGAGCATATCAGTTGGCAAAAATGTCAAAGCTGTGGATACTGACGCATTTAAAGGAATCAAAAAGGGTGTAACTATCAGTATCTCAAGCAAGAATAAAAAGGCATACAAGAGTCTTGTTAAAAAGATCAGGAATGTTGGGGGAAAGAAAGCAAAGTTTTCGATGAAGTAAAAAAGGGAGGCTGTGCTTATGGTATCTGTATCAGAACGGAATAAGTTAGCTATAACTAAAGTAAGAAGGAGTAAATATGGAAACCTGGTATTATATAGTCGATAGTATCGACGGCGATTATGCCAATTTAAAAAGAACAGATATAGAATCTGAGGACTTAAAGCTTGTTGCGAGAGCTCTTCTGCCGGAAGGCATTGAGGAGGGCACCCGTTTAAAATATGAGTTCATGCAGTATTCAATCATCTGACATGCAAAGGAGACGGTTCAACAGACTCTCAGGCTATTATAAAACAGCTATAACAATTAACTTCACTCGAAAAACGGGTGGAGTTAATTTTTTAATTTCTGGGAATTCCTATGAAATTCTTATTATCATTTATACTAACAAAATAATTCAAAAATATTTGTTTTCTGAATTTGCAAGAAGGGCTTTATAGATTACAATCGAAATATGAATGAAATAGAGGAGGAACCATCATGACGAAGTCATGATTCGGAATGGTTCCGACCGATAGGGCAGGATTACGAAGTAATCGTGCCAATACACAAGAGGAGGACATGGCGATGGAGATTACTGAAAAACTTGATGAATTGTTGGCAAAAGCATCTGCTGATCACGTACTTAGGGATAAGCTGCTGGGAACAAGGAATTCTGAAAATCCTCTGTCAGATTTTTGCAAAATAGCTACTGATAATGGCTTTCCAATGTCTGTAATGGATATGGTTAACCAGGGCGAGGAATTTTATGCAGAAATAAAAAGAAGTACCAATGGCGGAGGGGAGAATTCTCCTGATCTTGATTTTCAGAATGATGAGTATTCTATTTTTATGATGAGACTTGAGGGATTTGAGTGATTAAGAGCCCGGTAGTCCATGAACGAAGTGAATGGGCAATGATATTGGTACTACAGGACCTGGGCAGATAAAAAATTTTTTCTAAAGGAGAGCAGAAGAGGACAATATTTATGAATGGAAAGAAACTTTATAAAAGTCATGATAAAAAGTTGTTTGGTGTATGCGGCGGTATAGCCGAGTATTTCGGAATAGATCCGACACTGGTTCGAATTGGTGTGGGACTTGCTGTGCTTTTTACCGGAGTTGGTATCCCGGCATACATAATAGCTGCGCTTGTTATGGAGGATGATCCAAAATATTTAGAGGATAAGTCCTATGATAATAATAATGACAGTGACGATATCATAGACGGAACAGCTGTTATCAAGGATGTTGAACCTATAGAGTATCAGCAGACGCAGCAGTATGACACAGATGAGCCTGTTGGATTCGACCCTTTTAACAGAAACAACTAATGGAGTATAGGATAATGTGAGGTCACTTCATATTATCCGGGTGATGGCAGTGACACTTAAGGAAGCATATAAGATACTCGGAGTATCACAGGAAAACACTGATAGAGAAATTAAAGCCAGGTATAAAGAGCTCCTCATTATGTATCATCCCGATTCTGATCCTACAGGAAAAAGAGAGTCAAAAGACGATGAAATGATCAGACGGGTTATCGAGGCTTACCGGAAAATTCGGGAATCTGAAGGCGAGCCGGTCCATGATACATATGAGTTTACTTGGGATGCCTTCGAGAACAGGGCTGCATTTTCGGAGAGAAATATTTTTTTCCAATTCAGGATATATGATGAAGCTCTTCCGCCATCAAAAATGGCAAGAGGCAGGTTTGTCTGGGACCCGGACATGGAGGAATTTTCCATGTTTACGAAAAGCGTCCTGGAAGCCTGCAAAGATGTCATGACAGATCACGACATAATTCTAACACCGGAAAAGGTTAAGAATATCTTTCATCTAATGATGCAGGAGTATGTACTTCCTGCAGACGCCGCAAGGAAGCTGGGCAAGAAGGTCAGTGAGGATGAGGATAAAGAGGTTTACTTATTCTATGGTTTTATAAAAGAAGAACCTCTTGCAGGACGGGGAGTATCGAAACAGATAAATAATGAACCTCTTAATCTTTTTCTGCGAGATGACAGAGCTGTGGCAGAAGAGATGGTTTCAGGGAAAGTGCTCGGGAGTGTATCCTTCGACGAAGATGAGCTGTACTACATAGTACTTCCACTTCTGGAAGATCCTGCAGTAAATGCGCACGCAGTCATAACAAGGGTGGAAAACAGCCAAAGAAACAAGAGACGGATGCATGTGGAAATTGAACTGACAATTCCAAAGAATCTTGTGGATACACCCGTCTCAAATGCACGAATTATAAAAGAATGGATTGGTAGGGTATAGCTTTTATCTGCTTATTCTTTTACGGGAGGGACTAATGGCATCCTGTGGACATACCAAAAGGCATAAATGGCATCCAACACACTTTGAGCCATCAAGCTTTGGAATTCTGTTTTCAAAGCGGATTGCCTGGTGACCTCCGTCATTGCAGGATATTATGCATCTGCCACAGCCGATGCATTTATCATTATCAAATTTAGGGAAAAGGATGGTATCTCTTTCAAGTACATCCGTTGTGTCGCTGACAGAGTCCAGTCCTGCGCCTACTATATCTTTTACGGATTTGATTCCCATTTGTGCAAGATAGTAATTGAGACCTGATTTCAGATCATCAATTATTCTGTAACCGTACTGCATTACTGCCGTTGTTACCTGCAAGGATCCGGAGCCCATAAGTATAAACTCCAGTCCATCTCTCCAGGTCTCAATTCCACCCATTCCGGATATGTGTTTTCCTTTCATATCAGGATGCAGTCCCAGCTCGGATATAAAACGAAGAGCAATCGGTTTTACTGCATTCCCGCTATAACCACCTACAGCAGACTTACCTTTTACGGCAGGCGCAGACACAAAGGTAAATGGACTTATGTCGACTATGCTCTTGATAGTATTTATGGCAGCTATTCCATCCGCACCTCCGCGAATTGCAGCTTCGGCAGAAGGAGACATAGCAGCTACATTTGGAGTGAGCTTTGCAAGTACGGGGAGCTTTGTTCCGCTTTTGGCAGCTCTGGTGAAACGTTCCACAAGCTCAGGCACCTGGCCTATATCTGAACCCAGGCCATCCTCCTGCATGTTTGGACAGGAAAAGTTAAGTTCAATGGCATCAGCACCATTTTCTTCGCAGATTCTGGCTAAATCGCCCCACTCTTTTTCGTTTTGTCCCATTATGGAGGCAAGGATAAATTTGGAAGGGTAATTCTGCTTGAGCTTTCTGAAAATTCCCATGTTTTCTGCAAGGCTGTGGTCAGATAACTGCTCAATATTTTTAAACCCCTGCAGAGTTCCGTTATCACCTTTTATCGCTGAAAAGCGTGGAGATGCTTCATGGATATCCAGATTACATATAGTCTTAAAGCAGGCACCTGCCCATCCGGCTTCAAAAGCTCTTGCGCACATATCGTAGGTTGATGCTACTACAGAAGATGATAAAAGGAAGGGATTTTCAAGAGGTATGCCGCAAAGATCGCATTTTAACCGATCCTCATCAGAGGGGATATCAGTCTCCGCCATAGGTCTTACTTCCTCATAAAGCTTCGTCATTAGTGCCTTTATCGGAAGACCTTCACTACGTAGGCAACTTTTTTCACATGGGGCATCACATCCCATGCAGGGAGTGCCTTCAGGAAGCCTTAGAGATGCCACATCCTCATTGTTAAACCAAATGCTGCGAAGCGCCATTGATGGATCAAACTTTGGACATACTTTGCAGGGTGCATCCTTACAGAGCATGCAATTTAACATATCTTTACGTTTTATAATATTCTTTGGAAGCATAGCATTACCTCTATTTCGAAGATGACAAAAGATGTTACCATTGATGTAGTTGCTTTTATATTTATCGACAAAAGTACATAGATATGATTTGTAATCTAAAAGTCTAAAGAGGTCAATGAGGTGATCGACGTCTGATGACAATGTGGTTAAATCAAATTAAAGTAAGCATATAGAAGAGTTAAAATAGAACAGTACACGAATAATTATACTATATTTAATTACTCTGCTATCCAAGCCAATTGCTAAAAAGTTATAAAAAAAGCCTAAAATGTTAATGGCTCAACGCAACAAGTTCGCGAATGGACTGATTCATAAGGGAAGGAAGAGAATTTAAGTGTACAATTTCAGAATTTTGAACAAAGCTGATGATAAGGCTTTGGCTGCAATTATCAGATCTAATCTAAAGAATCATAAGCTTGATATTCCGGGAACTGTTTATTTTGATGATGGACTGGATCACCTCAGTGAATTCTATGGGACAGAAGATAAGAAATACTATGTTCTTGAGGATGAAAAAGGAAATCTTGTGGGTGGTATAGGCTTTGCAAAATTCCCACCAATGGAGGATACTGCAGAACTTCAGAAATTATATCTTGCTGATTCAGCTAAGGGAGAAGGGCTGGGGTATAAAATGATATCGTATGTAGAAGAAAGAATGAAGGAATACGGATTTAGAAAATCCTATCTTGAAACCCATGATAACCTTCAGGCAGCAATTCACATATACCAAAAGAGTGGATATAAAGAAATAGAGCGGCCAAAGGAAGTTGTGCACAGTGCAATGAACAGGTTCTTTCTAAAAGATATGTGACACAACGTATCTGACTCTCTGAGGGGTGAGGAATGGCGGAAGTCCAATTCGAGAGAGTGTCAGGTTAAGTGTGTAAGTTTACTAAAAATCATAGGTAGGAATGACCGAAAATAAAAACTGCATCTCATCCGAGGTGCAGTTTTCTCAATAATGCCTTTTGCTTTTTGATGTAAATAATTTTGATTACTTGTTTTCGTTGTTTGAGTTTTCTCTTCTTCTTTTGATTGTAAGTGCCCCAACACCAATCATAAGAACAGCAATAGCTACAATCGCTGCATCCATACCTTTCTCCTCCTACTTTTTTTATATATAGTTTCTTTCTTGGATAAATCATAGCATATGGAAACTTTATAAATCCACATAAATTAAATTTGTTAAAATATTTTTTGAATAAAGTTTTTTATCCTGATTCCTTAAGGTGAATCAGGTCAAGAAAAAAGTTAAGACTTTTGAAAACTAACAAGAGGGAGTGCCGATAAATCCTGGGTTTGCCAGACTGTGCCAATCATAGAAGGGGGATATTATCCAACATGAATATTGATTGCCTGAAGAAAAGAAATATTCTATGGTATAATTCAGAAAAGGAAACTATTGTCAATTTTCTTATATATTGAGGGGGCTTATATATTTATGAGGAAGATAAAAGTTATTAAGAGAGCGGGAAGACTCTCAAGTGCTCTATTATGTGCAATTCTTATGATGGGATGTTCAAATTCTTCCGCTAATGTGACGACCGCATCCGGGGCATCAGGTACGTTTGATTTATCTGAAAATCCGGAGAATGGCGATGATATAGCAGATGGTGGAGGTGCTACTTCAAAGAGTGAAGGAGCTGACGAAAGCGAAGAAGATACAAATAGCAATGATGCTGCCGGAAGCAAAGGAGATACAAATAGCAATGATGCTGCCGAAAGCAAAGATGATATAAATAGCAATGATGTTACAGAAAGTGAAAATACTACTGGTAGTTCCAATAATAATTTAGCATCTAAGGATCCGCCTAAGATGGTCGAACACATTAAGCCGGAAGCTATTGCATATTTTGATACAACCTATGGTGATTATGTGAAGGCAGGTGGTGGCGAAGCAGAATTTCTGCACGCAGGAAGATACCTCGCACCATGCACTGATCTTGATGCCGGAGTGGTTTATGTTGGTACCTGGAATGATGATACTTTTGACTATTCACTGAATGATGATGCGACTTTTTTAAGATTGGAAGGAGGTTTATCATCGTTTTTCACAGGCTCCATAGTTGAGATGCCGGCAGACGTATTTCTGGATTGTCTTGGAAATGAATATACGGTTACAGCTGAATATAGGGAAAGCGCAGGAACTGCCTATTATGTGTCAGCGGATGAATTTCTACATATAGAGCTTACGGCTAAGGATGATAAAAATGCTGATGCTGTTTTGGAAATTGACTGCCGGAAAGGTGAAACAATCACTCCTGAATCATACAGCTGGCTTATGAAACGTGAAAAAATCAATCTTTTTTCTGAGATACCTGCCGATTTTTCATTTACAAGCGGCGCAGGTGGATGGAGTACAGATATAGTGATTTCAGAGGATGGTTCTTTTACTGGACATTATTATGATGCCGATATGGGTATTACAGGAGAAGGATATCCAAATGGAACACTTTATGTATGTGATTTCACCGGAAAGTTTTCGGAGCCTGAGCCCACAGATAAAGATAACATTTACTCTACAAAACTTCTTGAATTAAATATAGAAAACAAGGATAAAATCGGAACAGAGGAAATTATCGATGATACTTTATATGTGTATTCAGATGCCTATGGGTTCGATAACGCAGACGATTTTCTGATATATACTCCGGGGGCTGATATGTCCGAAATGTCAGAAGCCTGTCTGTCATGGATGTTCGTAAGCAGAAATATTTTCAGTAATGTTCCGGCAGGCTATTACGTAATCTATAACGTTGGCGGAGAAGAAGCGTTTACGGGCGTGAGCGAAGAATCACTGTGGAATCGCAGTTTTTCTTATGAATATAAAGGAGCGAGTGTTAAATTCAGTCCTTCTTACTATATGGGAAGTTATCTCAATTTCTTTAATGGAGAAGATTCTCCGGCAGTGCTGGCGTTAAGTGTTCCATGGGATGGTGTTAATACAAATACTATGGAGAGCAAAAAGAACTGGTCTAATGATATGGAGTTTTTCAATGTAACTATTGAGGAAGTTGAGGATGGTTCTGAAACAACGAAATACAAAGTTACAGTTCAAAGTGCATTGGAAGAAAAGTTTGATTTCTCTGCCTGGGGCAGCAGTAAACCAGGGGAGTTCAGTGCAGTGCTTGAAGAAATAAAATGATTAAATAGGTAAGGAGGCAAATGCCTATGAAATCAATATTGATCAAAGATACAACTAAAGAAGAACGGGAACAGATAATAAAGAACTCACTTGACTGCGGAGGCGGCTGTGAGAACTGTTCTTCATGCTGGCTTGGCGGAGGCAGCCCATGGGATATTTATCAGGATTATATCGATGGCAGAAAAGAAATCCGTGAGATAAATATGGAGTATATGGAGAAGTACCGTCAGGGCAGGCAGATTAATTAGAAAAGTGGAGGTTTCTTATGTCAAAGGTTTTAATATTAAATGGCAGTCCGAAGGCAAACGGCTGCACAGCTACAGCGCTTGATGAGATGATTAAGATTTTTCACGAAGAGGGTGTTGAGACAGAAATTATTCAGGTTGGAAACAAAGATATCCGCGGCTGTGTTGCCTGTGGATATTGCAGCAAGAATGGAAAATGTGTAGTAGATGATCTTGTGAATGAGGTTGCAAAAAAGTTTGAGGAAGCGGACGGACTTGTGGTTGGAAGCCCTGTTTACTATGCTTCTCCCAATGGAACAATCCTTTCATTTATGGACAGATTGTTCTACAGCACTTCATTTTCAAAAAATCTTAAGGTAGGTGCTGCGGTTGTCAGCTGCAGAAGAGGTGGAAATACCGCAGCTTTTGACGCTCTGAACAAATATTTCACTATAAGTGGAATGCCTTTAGCCACAAGCACCTATTGGAATCAGGTTCACGGATTTACTGCTGAGGATGTAAAGAAGGATCTTGAGGGACTTCAGACAATGAGAAATCTCGCAAGAAATATGACCTTTATGATGAAGGCTATCGCTGATGCTAAGGAGAAATACGGAGAACCTGTGATAGAAAGGGATGCATTTACAAGTTTTCCTGATGGAAAATGATAGGTTTTATCTTTTTTCTTAACAGACAGATTAAGAATTATTAAAAAAACGTAAAAAAATTCATTTTCTATTGAATAGTATCTTTTTATGAATTTATAATGATTTTAAGGAATAATATCTGTTCAAATTATCGTTGGGGAGGTATTTATGTTTGATAAGAAGATACTGATAGTTGATGATGATCCAACTATTCTTATGACGCTTGAAAGAATTCTGTCAAATGAATACAGTGTTTTAAGTGCTTCATCAGGACAAGAGGGCATTGAGCTGTATGAGAGACATAGACCTGATATTATCCTCTGTGATTATCTTATGCCGCAGATGACAGGATTTGAAATGATGGATATCCTGCATGAACGCTTCGGAAGAGCAATATTTGTAATCTTCATGACAGGTAACGAGCAGGATGAGACGGAATTAGAGGTTTATAAGCATGGAGCACTGGAATTCATGAGAAAACCAATAAAAGCTTCAGATCTTCTAAAGACAATTTCAGCCTGCATCGAGAGAGTTAATTCTTTGAAAATGTAAAAATAATAAATATTGTCATGTTACTACCGGGTATATAAGTGTCTTGCTTATATACCCGTTTTTTCGGTTTGGGGTTGATTTTTTGAATATCGTATTATATTGTAAGCGACATTAGTAATTACCAGGTGCCGTTTGCGACGGAAGAATTTCACAAGCGAAATTCTTATTTGGGCAGAGCAAAAAAATGGAGCCTTCATAGTGAAGACTCCGTCATATACATAATTCAATTTTATTTTACAACCTGGAAATCCTTATTCCAAATAAATTCTAATCCGTCAAAGAGATAGGTAAGCTTTCCATCAGGATAAAGGCTGATGAATTTACTTGTAATATCGGACGGGTTATCCTTGGAATTGTAGAAGACACCACCGATATCATTGTATCCCTGCTTGTCATAAACGAAACCGTCAATAGTGATTCTTGAAGGAAAAAGTGCTAAATCTGGCATATTAGGACTCCTTTAATAAAACTGGAATAATTTAATTTATTTACGCATGATATTTTAGCACGAAGCGGATGAAATGTTTTTTAAGAAATTCTTAATTTTTTTTTCGCCGGTTGACAGCGATAATAATAAAGGATATCTTTCGTTCAGTAGATATAGGATTTCGAACGATTTTCCTCGTTATTGTTCGGAAAGTCATCCCATCAGGAATATGTAGTATTTAAAGGAAATTAAAATGAAGGAAATATCATTAAAAGAACTTGAGAAGCTTAACAGAGATTCCTATGAGCTTATAGATATAAGAGAGGAATCAGTCAGAGATTACGGGATCATCCCCGGAGCAGTAGCGATTTCTCTCGATGATTCATTAGAGGAAGCAGCTAAGCAGATATCTGAGATCCCTATGGAAAAGACTTTGGTTTTTTACTGTGATTTTGGAAGAAAGACCCGTTATATTGATGACGAAGAATTAGACTTTTTAAAAGGAAGAACTTCATTCAGCCTTGAGGGCGGATATACAGGCTATGTGTGTGCCAAGGCTGCGGATTCTTCTGATATGGAAGAAAGACGCCATAAGGCGGAGCTGAGTATACGGAAGAAGTATCATAAGCAGCTTTTCTCTCCTTTTGCAAAGGCATGTAAAACATACCACCTCATAGAGGAAGGAGACCATATTGCGGTTTGTATTTCGGGAGGAAAAGATTCAATGCTTATGGCGAAGCTTTTCCAGGAGATTCAAAAGCACAGACAGGTTAAGTTCGATCTGACATTCCTTGTAATGGATCCCGGATATAATAAGGAAAACAGAGCGCTTATCGAGAGTAATGCCAAGACACTGGGAATCCCGATAACAATATTTGAGAGCGATATCTTTGACGCAGTTGATACTGTTGAGAAAAATCCCTGTTATCTCTGCGCAAGAATGAGAAGAGGCTTTTTATACAGCAAGGCGAAGGAGCTTGGTTGTAACAAAATAGCCCTGGGACATCATTACGACGACGTTATTGAGACGATCCTTATGGGCATGCTTTACGGAGCACAGATCCAGACAATGATGCCCAAGCTTCACAGCACTAATTTCGAGGGAATGGAGCTTATAAGACCTCTTTATCTTGTAAGAGAGTGTGATATATGTGCATGGCGTGACTATAATGATCTTCACTTTTTGCAGTGTGCATGTCACTTCACCGAGACCTGCTCTACCTGCCATGAGGACGGAACAACAGCTTCAAAACGTCTAGAGACAAAGAAGCTGATCGCCAGGTTAAAAGAGGAAAATCCATTTGTTGAAGCTAACATTTTCAGAAGTGTTGAAAATGTAAATATAGATACTGTTATCGGCTATAAGAAAAAGGGTGTAAGGCATAACTTCCTGGATGAATATTGATACCCCCCGGGGGGCTTAAATAGTTTATAGGTAAGTCCTGCTTGTAAGGAATATGAGAAGTAAAAGTATAACAACCGGCTCTATTTGGAAGAATATGCTGACTTTCTTTTTTGCACTTCTTCTGGGAGCCTTTTTTCAACAATTGTATAACACAATAGATGCCATCATAGTGGGAAGAACTGTCGGAAGTGATGCACTAGGTGCAGTTGGCGGTTCTGCAGCAATGGTGGTCAATCTGTTTTTAGGGTTCTTTCTTGGATTGTCCTCCGGTGCGACTGTGGTTATTTCGCAGTTCTTCGGAGCAGAAAAACGTATAGAGATAGAAAAAGCAGTTCATACCGCCATAGCGTTTTCAATTGCAGCAGGAGCGGCCATTACCATCATCGGAGTGCTTATAACTCCATGGATAATAAGTGCGATGAACACACCTCTGGAGCAGTCCGAAGCAGCCACAATGTACCTCAGGATTTTCTTTTTGGGAATGATTCCGAATCTGATATATAACATGGGTGCAGGAATATTAAGGGCGGTCGGTGATTCAAGAAGACCACTTTACGTACTTATTATCAGTTGCCTCGTTAATATATTTTTGGATGTTCTGTTTGTAATCGTTCTTGGACTTGGCAGAATGGGAGATGTCTACGGAGTATCCGGTGTTGCCATTGCTACAATCCTGAGCCAGCTTGTAAGTGCCATAGCTGTTGTATTTATTCTTGTTAAAACTGACAGCAGCTATAAGCTCGATATCAGGAAAATCAGAATAGATTCCGAGATGTTTTCAAGAATATTGAGGATTGGAATACCTGCCGGTTTTCAGACAACCACCTATACACTTTCAAATACTCTGATCCAGTCATCAATCAACAGTCTCGGCAAGGATGTGGCTTCTGCCTGGGCTGCTTACGGGAAAATAGATGTGCTTTTCTGGATGACCATAGGTGCCCTTGGAACCGTTGCGACAACCTTTGCCGGACAGAACTATGGCGCAGGAAAATATGACAGAGTCCGCAGCAGTGTGAGACAGGCGCTGATAATTTCAACAATTATTACTATACCCCTGAGCACACTGATATGCCTGTTCGGAGATACATTATTCAGAATTTTCGTGGTAGAGCAGAAGGTAATAGATATAGGAGTTCAGATGATTCTGTATCTGGCACCATTTTATATAACATACATCTGCGTTGAGATTCTGGCGGGAGCACTTCGTGGAATGGGAGATGCCCTGATTCCCATGCTCATTACCCTGTGCGGAATCTGCGTGCTCCGTGTAATATGGGTTTTGGCTGTATTTCCGTTACACAGAAGTATTGAAACAATTGAGATGAGCTATAGAGTGACCTGGTGCACCACATCTGTCCTGTTTATTGTGTATTATTTTGTGTATACAAAAAAGAAGAGGATAAGATAAGCCATATATTTTATATTATTTAATTTCTCAAGAAATTCGTAATCCTATGATATTCCATCTATAAAAATGCGGAATAGGAAAAATAAGTATCTGAAATTTGCTGTATAATGAATTTATCTGAAGACTTTTATGTATTATTATCGTTATATAAACAGAAGGATTTCACTGTTTAAATAACTACGCAAGGTAAGTTTTGTTGCGGAAACGCAGAAAGGAGCAGCAATGAATATAACACTCGAAGCTATTGAAAAGGTAATGGAGCTCACAGGAGTTGAGTACAAAACAGCCAAGGAAGCACTTGAGAAAACAGAAGGAAACGTTGATGAAGCTGTTAAACTCATTCAGCCTCAGACAAAGGATATTGGCGAAGATGTAAAGAACCTCATTGATAAGCTTAAGAAAATCGTTGAGGAAGGTAACGTTGACAGAATTCAGATTAAGAAGGATAACGAAATCGTTCTTAGCGTACCTGTAAATGTAGGAATCATCGGAGGAATCCTTGGTCTTGCAGCAGCACCCTGGGCGCTTATCGCAGGTTCTGTAGCAGCTTTCGGACTTGGATGCAAGCTGATCGTTGTTAAAAAGGATGGCTCAACCGACGAGGTTAAATAAAACTGAATAATGAACTTGCAAGCCGGAGCAGTGATGCTCCGGTTTTTCATATTTGGAGATTCTTATTTTATCTTTTACTGTCGGTGCTGGATCTCCATTTTACTCTGGCGCCGATATGGGATGTTTCATAATCACCTATTCCATCTATTATGTTAATAAGAGCCTGGCCGGCAAGGAAACCGCGCTCATAGTCAGGGACATTCACAGTTGTAAGACCAAGATATCTGGAGATTATGATGTCATCAAAACCGCAGACCGCGATATCATCGGGAATTCTTATGCCATTATCCTGAAATTTTCTTATGGCGCCGATTGCCATCATATCATTGGCGCAGACAAGAACCTGGGGCATACGCTCCTGAAGCATTATAAGTCTTGCAGCCTGGGCACCGCCCTGTTCATGCCAGTCTCCTTCATATAAATCATTTCTGCTAAAGGGAATGTCATTTTCCTTTAGTACATCTCTGAAAGCTCTGTAGCGTTCCTTGGAGTCTGTGGTATCATGTCCCTTCAAAAATGCGAACTTCTCGTAACCCTTTTCAACAAGTCTCTCCATGAGCTGACGCTCACCTTCGTAGTTGCTGACGAGAATGCTTTTTATCATCTGATGACTGAGCTCTCTGTCAAGGGTGATCACAGGTATATGCTTGTTTGCAATGCTTATGATAGTGGAGTCATCTGTGTGTGAATCAATTACGATCACACCACAGATACTGTCATTATTTGCATAATGTATCAAGTCATTGGCAGTACACACAAGTAAATGGTAATCTCTCTTACTGGCATAGTCGTTGATGCCGTGGAGAATATCAAGGTAGAAGAGTGTGTCAAAATCACTGAAGTTTACAATTATGGTCTTACGCCTTTGTTCTGCATTTTGGGTTTTATGCTCATAAGAAAGCTCTTCTGCGATCTTCAGTACTTTTTCTCTTGTCCTTTGTCCCACGTTTTTTCTGTTGTTCAAGACATTTGATACGGTCGACATTGAAACTCCGGCTTTTTTTGCTATATCTGCTATTCCTACCATAATTCACCTCATGCAATTAGTCCTGCTGTCTTTAAATACTCCGACTTTTACCTTATAAAAACTGACTTTATACTGATATTTTAAATAATTTATGTAAAAAATGGATCCATTTTAATAAAATTTTTATCATTTTAGTAAATTAGTGATAATGCCTCATCAAAATCCACATAAGAGGATGTATGTTTTGTGGATTGTTGACAAAATTTAATTGCATTATTGCACTATTTTTGGTAAAGCATCTACCATGTGCGTATAAAGAAGGTTATGCGGAAACGCACTTTATTAGAGCAAAAAACGGAGGATAAATTCAATGAAAAAGAGAGTAATCAAAAGTTTACTTGTTACGGTAACTTCACTTTCAATGATACTTGCAGGATGTGGTGGCGGAGCTGCCAATAATTCGGCAGGAAGCTCTGAAAGTACAGCTTCTTCTGAGACAACAGAAAGTGCTGAGGCTACAGAAAGTGCTGAGGCTACAGAGAGTAAGTCATCAGGAAGCGGTGACACCATAAGACTTGTTAATAACAAGGCCGAGATACAGGAAGGTCTTCAGAAGCTGGTTGCAAAATATCAGGAAGAGACAGGTGTTACGGTTGAGATAGATACAATCGGTGGTGGTCAGGATACACAGGCCGTTTTGAAGAATTATTACCAGGCAGATAACATGCCTGACATCTTCGTATTCGAAGGTGATACACATTATGACACATGGCAGGATGTTCTTGTAGATCTCACAGGAGAGAAGTGGACAGAGGATACAGAAGCTGAGTATGTACATGATGGCAAGGTTTACGGATTCCCTACAACCACAGAGGCTATTGGACTTACCTACAACGCATCAATTCTTGAGGCTGCAGGCGTTGATCCCAAATCAATCACAGGACCTGACAGCATGAGAGCTGCTTTTGAAGCTATTGATGCTAAGAAGGATGAGCTTGGTCTTACAGCTGTTGTCGGATATTACACAGAGGCATCTAACCTTTGGTGGACAGCAGGTCAGCACCTCCTTGGAACATACCTTGATTCAGGTCTTTCAAGAGATGATACAACTTATCTCGATATGATAAATGATGGAGGAAAACTTGATCCTGATCGTATTGCAGCATTTGCAAATATGGTTGCACTTTTCAATGAGTACACAGATCCTTCAGGTGTATCAGGAACATATGATGAGCAGGTTGCAGGCTTTGCACAGGGCAAATATGCATTTGTAACACAGGGTTCATGGATTGGTGCATCTCTTACAGGACAGTATGCAGATTTTTATAAAGAAGCAGGAAGCTTTGAAGTAGGCATGATTCCCTACGCATTCATCGAGGGACAGGATACTATCCAGACAAATTCACCTAACTGGTGGGGACTTTACAACGGCGGAAATGTAGATGCAGCTAAGGCATTCATCCAGTGGTGTTCTGAAAATGATGGTGGCCAGGAGATTCTTGCCAAGGATTGCGGATGTATTTCACCTTATAAATCATCAACACATATGGCTGATGACCCGTTTGCAGATACAATCAAGAATTACTCAGCTGACGGAAAGACAAGTGCATGGCACTGGCAGGGCTGGAAGGCAGGACTTGCTCAGAATGTTACCTGTGTAATCTTCCAGGATTTTGCAAAGGGATCTATCAAGACACCCGAAGAATTTGTTTCAACATTGCAGAAGGCAATAGAGGGATATTATGCGCAGTAATCGTATCATTACAAAAAAACAGAGCTTTGACAAAGCAGAGTTAAGGCTTAATGAAACACTTTTTTGCAATGCCAACGGATATATTGGGGTTAGGGGCACACTTGAGGAGGGTGTGCCCGATTTTATCTCAACAATGCGTGGAATGTACCTTGGCGGAGTATATGAAATCATTCCCATGAAGCAGGCAGAGAGTCTGTGCAATCTCATTGAAAAGAAGCAGACTATGCTGAACGTGGCAGATACCCAGACAATATATCTTTGCGTAAACGGTGAGAAGTTTGATATTCAGAGTACTCAGGCGGATTGCGACAGAATCCTGAATATGGATGAGGGCTACACATTAAGGACACTGGCATGGAAGGATAAAGATTCCAATAGATATGAGGCGTCCATAAAAAGAGTTGCTCATTTTGAGCATCCTAATCTTTTCACTATAGAGTACAGAGTCAGATCTCTCGACCGTGATGCAGAGATATTGTTTGATTCAAGGCATATTGCAGATGTCAAAAACTATTCAGATCCTGATGATCCAAGGCTGGCAGATGAGAGCGAAGCTTATCTTGAGGCTGTGATGAGCGAGATGACGGAAAACAGTTCTATTATGCTTGCAAAAACCAAGGTCAGTGGTATCTCAATAGCTTCTGCAGTTGGACACAAGCTTTTCACAGCAGATGAAAAAGGCAATCTGAAGGAAATTGAAATAAATGGTGATCAGATAGACCGTATCAAAAACGGCGAGATCCGTGGAACCTTCAGAGTTCATATTGAAAAGGGCCAGGAGGCAGTTTATGTAAAATACACTGTATTTGCTGACTCTATCAGGGAAAGTGACCCCAAGAATAAAAGCCGTGAAATTCTGTGCGAAGTTATGGGAAAAGAGCTTTCAGAACTTTATAAGGTGCAGAAGGATGTGCTCACAGCTTTCTGGCAAAGAGCTGATATGGAGATCCAGGGGGATGATGAGCTTGATCTTGCCATGTGCTTTAACATGTATCAGCTTTTCCAGTCATCACCCAGAATGGATAAGGTCAGCATAGCTGCCAAGGGGCTTTCCGGCGAAGGCTATGAGGGTCACTACTTCTGGGATACGGAGATGTATGCTCTTCCGTTTTTCATTCTGACAGATACAGAGCTTGCAAGGAGAATTCTTGCCTTTAGATATGAGACCCTGGATAAAGCAAGAGAAAATGCGGGACTTCTGGGACATAAAAAGGGTGCCCTTTATCCTTGGAGAACCATAACAGGTGAGGAGTGCTCCGGATATTTTCCCAGTGGAACAGCTGCATATCATATAAACGGAGCGATTTCCAATGCAGTTATATCCTACTACCTGGCAACAGGAGATACTGACTATCTCTTGTCAGAAGGTGAGGAGATTCTTCTTGAGATTGCAAGATTATGGCTTGATACCGGTAACTACGACAGAGATGGAAAATTTGTAATAAATGAAGTGACAGGTCCCGACGAGTACACCTGTATGACAGATAACAATTTCTATACCAATTGCTGTGCTGCGCATGGGATGAAATGGGCTGTAAAGATTTTCAGGGAGCTTGGAAACAGAGACGAGATGAAAGCACTTTCTGAAAAGCTGGGTATAGATGACGATGAGATAGAAAAGATTAGTGAAGCTGCAGAAAAAATGTATCTTCCTTATGATGAGAAATTCGGAATATCTCCACAGGATGACTCTTTTTTGCAAAAGCCTGTATGGGATCTGGAAAATACACCAAAAGAAGAGTTTCCGCTTCTTTTGCATTATCATCCGCTTCATCTTTACAGGTACCAGGTTTGTAAGCAGGCAGATACGGTACTTGCGCACTTTTTATACCCTGACAGCGCAGATAAAGAGACCATGGAGAAGAGCTTCAGGTATTACGAGAAGATAACGACACATGATTCTTCATTGTCCACATGCGTTTTCTCGATGCAGGCTTCAAGATTGGGACTTTATGATGAGGCTGAAAAGTATTTCGGCGATTCGGCAAAGCTCGATCTTTACAACAGACATGGAAATTCCGGAGACGGAGTTCATACAGCAAACATGGGCGGCGCGTATATGGCCATCGTTTATGGCTTTGCCGGAATAAGGATCAATGAGGATGGTCTTAGCGTGGATCCGTTCCTGCCAAAGAGCTTTAAGGGTTACAGCTTTAACTTCTGCTATAGAGGAAGGAGTCTGAGAGTTGAGGTTAAGAGTGGTGAAGCAAGTCTAAAGCTCCTGGATGGCGAAAAAATTGATTTTTGTCATAATGGCGATAAATATAGTTTGAATTCAGTAGGAGCTGTAAGCACATGGAAATTAAAGCAGTAATTTTTGATTTGGATGGTGTTCTTGTTTTTACTGATAAATATCACTTTCTTGCCTGGAAGCAGATTGCAAATGAGCTGGGAATTGATTTTACGGAAAAAGACAATGACAGATTAAGGGGCGTAAGCAGAGCAGACAGCCTGGAGATCATACTGGAAAAATATCAGGGCGAGGAGCTTTCCAAAGATGATAAGGAAGCACTCCTTAAGAAAAAGAATGACATCTATGTGGAGCAGTTAATGCAGATGAGTCCTGCTGATGTGACAAGTGATGTCAGAGATACCCTGAAGGCGCTCCGTGACAGAGGTATAAAAGTAGCGGTTGGATCATCAAGTAAGAACACTGCATACATATTGGAGAGAACGGATCTTACAAGCTGTTTTGATGCGGTGGCTGATGGAACACATATCACACGCTCAAAGCCTGACCCGGAGGTGTTCTTAAAGGCAGCAGAGTTTGTTTCTGAGGATCCTGCATATTGTCTTGTTGTTGAAGATGCCGATGCGGGAATAGATGCAGCAATAGCTGCAGGCATGCACAGCGCAGCAATCGGAGCTGCTACAAGGAGTAACAGGGCAGAAATTAATATCGACTCTGTTAAAGATATCCTTAACATACTGTAGAGAGAAATTATAAATTTTTTCCATATTGTTTATATAATTTTTAGATATATGTAGTATACTCGTTTTCAATAGGTACAAAATCTTGTGGCTATGGGGGCTGGCTATTGTTGTTGCACGTCATTTGTGCGCTTACAGTATCCGTATCTGATAGTTGGAAATCAGATAAATGGGCACTTATGGAGGAGGATTTTACTATGAGTGATAACACATATATTACTAAAGATTATATTGGGAAAGATACTCCTAAGATTATAGATGCAGTTCGTTTTAACAACCGTTATATTGACAGTGACACATTTAAAGAGAAAGCAGCCGGCATAATATCAGGTCTTATGATATTAGCAGGTATAGTTGCTTTCTCTTTTTTGATCCTTACTTAATAGGCTTTAAAAAGCACATTTTTTCTGTATTATTGTCTGATGTCTGTGAGGCTTATAGTGAGCGGCAGATTTATCTGACGCTTATTATAGAAGGATTTGGAAAATTAAAATATGTATCCGGATTAATGATTGATAACAATTTAATTGCAATTACATTTGGATGTGTTATAATTGATACTTAATAAAAACAGAGCGAAGGCGTTTTAGAAATTCGCTGAAAATATGAATGAGCCTGACAGATGTGACTTTATATATGAAGAAGTGTCTTAAAAATCATATTGCAAAAGACTCCTAAAAAGATGTAAAATAGCGAATGCTCGCCAAAATGAAGGCGAAAATGTGAGTTTTAGGAGGGAATTGTGACAAAGGACGAATTTTATAAGATTCTTCTTGAAGAAGGCTTTACATGTGAGAAGGATGGACAATATCCGTCAGTAGTATGTGAAGCAAGTGAGGTGAGAAAGACTGCAAAAAAGATCAGGGAAATTGCTAAAGAGAAGGGTTATTCATCTTCTTTTGCAATCAGACGTTTTCATGAAGGAATGGAGCTGGTTTCACTTGCAGAACCAATACCCATGGCACGGATTGAACAGGACGCAACTGCCTGATAAGTAGATTAAATGATATAAAGAGTCCTGAATTTATGAGTGAATTCAGAAGTCAATGATAATTAGAAACGCCGGAATTCTCTGTAATATGAAACAGAAGACTCCGGTGTTTCTTTACGTTATAATAATAAAAAAACCACTTTAAAGTGATTAGATTTAATTATGGAAGGAATTTTACGAGGAATTTAGAATGAAGTTTTATGTAGATTTTGATGACTGTCTGTGCGAGACAGCTAAGGCATTTACTGTGATTGCAGATAATCTTTTTGGAAAAACTGTTCCATATGAGAGCATGTCTTCTTTTAATCTTCAGGAGTCATTTCACTTAAAGGATGATGAATATGAAGAGATGATGATTGAAGGACACAAACCGGAAATGCTTATATCATTTGAGGAGACTCCCGGGGCTTCAAAAACGCTCAATGATTTTATCGACGCAGGGCATGATGTAAAGATTATTACAGGCCGTCCGTCAGTTGCCTATGAGGCATCACGCATATGGCTTGATCAGCACGGATTAGACAGAGCAGAGCTTTTCTGCCTTAACAAGTACGGAAGAGATTCTTTCATAAAAAATGGAGAATTCAATCTGGAGCTTGAGGACTACTATAAGATGAAGTTTGATTTTGCCATAGAAGATTCACCCATGGCATTCAAATTTTTTAATCACATGCCGGAGCTGAAGGTTATGGTTTTTGACAGACCCTGGAATAAACAGGCAAGCTTCCCCGGAAGCAATTATCACCGCTGTATGGACTGGGAAATGATCAGAGAGAAGGTAAGATCGCTTAATTAAAGTTGGGGGGATGAAGTGAATGAGAATAGTGAATCTTATTGAAAACACTGAGGGAAAAGAAGGATGTATATATGCTCATGGTCTCTCTTTTTATATAGAGACTGAAAAACATAAGATCATTATGGATTTTGGACCTTCAGAGGACACAATGGCTAATGCAGAAAAGCTGCGGATTGATCTTTCAAAGGTTGATGTCGCTGTTTTAAGCCATGGCCACTATGATCATTCAGGAGGAATAATTCCTTTTTCAAAAATAAATAACACTGCAGCGATTTATATGCAGCGCAGAACAACAGATGATTACTACTCATTACATGGTGAGGAGTACAGATATATCGGTATTGATAAGGATATAGAGAATCTTTCTCAGGTAAAATTTGTAGAAGGTGATTATACTATTGATGATGAACTTTCGCTCTTTGTTATAGAAAAAAGAGTTATGGCTGTACCTTTTACAAACAAGAGGCTTAAGGTAAAGCGCGGCAGCGAATATGTTCAGGATGATTTTTGTCATGAGCAGGCGCTGGTGATAAAGGCTGATGGAAAAACGGTTTTGCTGTCAGGCTGCGCCCACAATGGAATCGTGAATATCCTTCAGGAGTTTAAGAGAAAATATGGGACCTGGCCTGATGCGGCTATTAGCGGTTTTCATCTTGTAAAGAAAAAGGACTACACAGACGAAGAAATGAAGGAAATTGTGGACACGGCAAAGGAACTGAAGAATTACAAAACAGTTTTTTATACCTGCCACTGTACCGGAGAGACTGCCTTTGATGTAATGAAGGAAGTCATGGGTGACATGCTTATATATGTACATACCGGTGATGAAATTGATTTTTAGGAAAAAATTATTAGAGGAGAATTGATGGAACAATATAATGTAACAGGAATGAGCTGCGCTGCCTGCCAGGCGCGTGTCGAGAAGGCAGTAAGCGCAGTTGAAGGAGTAGAGAGTTGTGCGGTGAGCCTTCTTACAAATTCCATGGGAGTAGAAGGAAACGCATCACCCCAAAAGATAATTGAGGCTGTTGAGGCAGCTGGTTACGGAGCGAGCCTTAAGGCTGCAAAAGGAGCAAAGGCGCAGGCAAACACATATGAGGATTCTCTTAGGGACACAGAGACTCCTGTTTTGAAAAAAAGGCTTATAGCTTCCGTGATTTTCCTGATTCCTCTTATGTATGTCTCTATGGGACATATGCTTTGGGACTGGCCACTTCCGCCATTTCTTGATGGCAACCATGTGGCAATGGGATTATATGAACTTCTGATTTCTGCAATTATTATGGTTATTAACCAGAAATTTTTTATCAGTGGTTTTAAAGGACTTATTCACAGATCGCCAAATATGGACACATTGGTTGCGCTTGGTGCATCTGCATCATTTTTATATAGCGTATATGCGCTGTTTGCCATGACGGGAGCGGTAGTGGCAGGAAATACAGACCAGGTAATGTATTACATGGATCAGTTCTACTTTGAGTCTGCCGCAACGATTCTCACACTTATAACCGTCGGCAAGACGCTGGAAGCGAAGTCCAAGGGAAAAACCACCGATGCCTTAAAGTCACTTATGAAAATGGCGCCTAAAACAGCGGTTATACTTGATGGCGATACGGAAAGAACCGTCGGAATAGAAGAAGTAAAGGTCGGAGACAGATTTGTAGTAAGACCTGGCGACAGCATTCCGGTAGATGGAATTGTAAAAGAAGGTGAGAGTGCTGTTAACGAGGCGGCTCTTACAGGAGAGAGTGTTCCTGTGGAGAAGCAGGCAGGTGACAGAGTTTCAGCAGCGACCATAAACAGTTCGGGCTTCATGGTATGCGAAGCAACAAAAGTCGGAGAAGACACCACACTTGCGGGAATTATCCGCATGGTAAGTGATGCTGCAGCGACTAAGGCACCTATCGCAAAGATAGCTGATACGGTATCAGGAGTATTTGTTCCGATAGTTATAGGAATTGCTCTTGTCACCTTTGCCGTATGGCTACTTGTAGGTCAGACTCTTGGATATGCCATAGCGAGGGCTGTATCGGTTCTTGTTATAAGCTGTCCCTGTGCTCTTGGACTTGCAACTCCTGTGGCTATCATGGTCGGTAACGGCATAGGAGCTAAAAACGGAATACTATATAAGACCGCAGCTGTTCAGGAAATGGCAGGTAAAACCCAGATAGTGGCTCTTGATAAGACAGGAACCATCACCACAGGTATCATGCGTGTGACTGATGTGATTCCTGCGGATGGAATTAACAGAGAGGACCTTATTTCCACAGCATATTCACTCGAATCTAAGAGCGAACATCCTATATCTAAGGCTGTTGTGGAGTATGCAAGAGAGAATGGCGTTGGACTTAAGGACACCACTGATTTTGAAGTATTATCAGGAAACGGACTAAAAGCAAAAATTGATGGCAAGGCGTTTTTTGGTGGAAACGTAAGATTTATTTCCAAAGCTGTTCGTGCTGTAACGTCTTCAGAGAAGGCTTTGATGGATAAGCTTTCAAAGGAAGGAAAGACTCCTGTTATTTTTGCTGATGAAAATGGTATTATTGGTATGATAGCAGTATCTGATACTATAAAAGAGGATTCAGCCAGGGCGATATCTGAGCTAAAGGGCATGGGTATCCATGTGGTAATGCTTACAGGTGATAATGCTATAACGGCAGGTGCCATTGCTGCTCAGGCAGGCGTTGATGAAGTCGTATCCGGAGTCATGCCTGACGGAAAAGAGGCTGTTATCAGGAAGCTTATGGAGCATGGCAAGGTAGCCATGGTGGGCGATGGAATAAATGATGCACCCGCACTTACAAGGGCAGATATAGGTATTGCCATAGGAGCAGGAACTGACATTGCGATAGATGCCGCAGATATTGTTTTGATGAAAGGCAGTATCCTTGATGTAGCTGCAGCCATAAGGATTTCCAGAGCTACTATTCGCAACATTCATGAGAATCTGTTCTGGGCATTTTTCTATAATGTAATAGGAATCCCGCTGGCAGCAGGATGTTATGTGGCGGCCTTCGGATGGACGCTCAATCCTATGTTTGGTGCGGCTGCAATGGGACTTTCAAGCTTCTGCGTGGTGTCTAATGCTTTGAGATTAAATCTCATAAAGGTATATGACAATAAAAAGGATAAGAAACTTAAAAACGTGATAACCGGCAGTTTAATAGCTGTCGAAGAAATGAATATTACACCGGAAAAGGAGAATAACGAGATGAAGATTACAGTTAACGGAATGATGTGTGAGCACTGTGAGGCTCATGTAAAGAAGGCGCTTGAGGCAATAGATGGAATCGAGTCAGCAGTTGCTTCCCATGAGAAGAAGGAAGTTGTCATCACCAACTCAAAGGATATTGATGAAGCACTTATCAAGGCAGCAGTTGAAGATGCAGGATATGAATATGCAGGTATCATTTCTTAAGGAGGAACCATCATGACGAAGTCATGATTCGGAATGGTTCCGACTGATAGGGCAGGATTACGAAGTAATCGTGCCAATACACAACGAGGAGGAACCATCATGACGAAGTCATGATTCGGAATGGTTCCGACCGATAGGGCAGGATTACGAAGTAATCGTGCCAATACACAAAGGAGGAATTTATATGTGGCAGATTGTATTAATTCCATTTTTAGGAACTACGCTTGGGGCTGCAAGCGTATTCCTTTTTAAGAATTCGATTGGAGAAAAAATGCAGAGAGCACTCACCGGATTTGCGTCCGGTGTGATGGTCGCTGCATCTTTTTTTAGCTTGATTCTGCCTGCACTTGACCAGACAGAGAGCATGGGAAAACTTGGATTTATCCCGGTTGCCATAGGATTTGGCATAGGAATGATTTTCCTTCTCGTACTTGATATGGTTACTCCGCACATGCACCTTGATAAACAGGAAGAGGGACCAAGAAGCGGTCTTAAGAGAACGACAAAACTGGTGCTTGCGGTTACACTTCACAACCTTCCCGAAGGAATGGCTGTTGGAATTGTCTGTGCGGGATGGATTTATGGAAACAGTACCATCACTTATACAGGAGCACTGGCGCTGGCACTTGGTATCGCTATCCAGAACTTCCCTGAGGGAGCCATTGTTTCCGTGCCGCTTCTCGGAGAGGGCGTACCGAAAGGAAAAACATTTTTATATGGAATGCTCTCCGGAATAGTTGAACCTATCGGATCAATTCTTGTGATTGCGGCATCAGGTCTTTTGATTCCCACGATGCCTTATCTTCTGAGCTTTGCTGCAGGAGCTATGATATACGTTGTTGTGGAGGAACTTATCCCTGAGATGTCTGAGGGGCAGCATTCAAATATTGGAACCGTTGCCTTTGCACTGGGATTTATTCTTATGATGGCTCTTGATGTGGGACTTGGCTAAAGGGCCATGACGAAGTCATGATTCGGAATAGTTCCGACCGATATGTCAGGATTACGGAGTAATCCTGCCGGTACTTATGTTACGAGAGAGGTGAAAAGGGTGAAATTTGTACACTTGGGGGATCTTCATCTGGGGAAAACACTTGGAGATTTCGACTTAATAGATGACCAGAAGTATATTCTGGATCAGGTACTTGATACTATTAAAAAAGAAGAGGCGAATGCTGTTTTAATCGCAGGGGATGTCTATGACAGGGCTGTTCCCAGCGAGGCAGCAACAAATCTTCTGGATTATTTTTTAAGCAGTCTGTCAAGGATGAAGGTTTCTACTTATATGATAAGCGGGAATCACGATTCCGATGATAGACTGAATTATGGAAGCAGTCTGTTTTCATCAAACAAAATCTATATCTCGGCAAAGTTTGATGGATCACTTCATAAAGAAACCATCGTTGAAGATGGGAAAAACATAAACATTTATCTTTTGCCTTTTGTGAAAGCTTCACAGGTCAGGCATTTTTATCCCGATACGGAAATTGAAAACTATAATGATGCGGTAAAAACCATTATAGAGAATGCGGACATTAATGATGCAGAGTGCAATATACTCATAGCCCATCAGTTTGTTGCTGGTAAAGGAGAGGACCCTGCTCTTTCAGGCTCAGAATCTGCAGGAACCCAGAGCGTAGGGCTTGTGGAGAAAATAGGAGTGGACGTTTTTGATAAATTTGATTACGTGGCACTTGGCCATATCCATTCACCCCAGAGACTGGTAAGAGATGAAGTCAGATACTCGGGATCACCTCTTAAATATTCCTTAAGTGAAGCGAACAATAATAAATCCATGCCTCTTGTAACTGTTGATGGAAGTAAGAATGTAAATATCGAGCTTGTGTCGTTAAAGCCCATGCGGGATATGAGGCATATAAGGGGCGAGATGGCGGTACTTCTTGATAAAGATAATGTAAGTGATACGAATGATTTCATATATGCAACGCTTACAGACGAGGACATAATAAGTGATGCAATGGGAATTATTCAGCAGGTGTACCCTAATACCGTAAAGATAGATTATGACAATTCCCACACAAAGCAGATAGAGCAGGTGGATATCTCAGCAATTGCCCAAAATAAATCTTTTTCAGAACTTATCAGCGATTTTTACAGTCTGATGTATGGCTGCGAGATTACCGATGAGGAGATGGAGGTCATGAAAATGGCTGCAGGAGAGGCAGGTGTTATGAATGAAACCGATTAAACTTGTAATAAGTGCCTTTGGCCCATATGCGGGGAAGATGCCTGAGATTGATTTCAGAGTATTTGAAGAAAAGGGACTTTTTCTGATATCCGGAGATACGGGAGCCGGGAAAACAACAATTTTTGATGCCATATGCTTTGCGTTATACGGGACCACAAGTGGAACCTATAGGGATACCAAAAATCTCCGAAGCGAGTATGCAAAGGATAATGAAGAAAGCTTTGTTGATTTTTATTTTTCTCATCAGGGGAAGGAATATCATGTGCGAAGACAACCTTCCTACGAAAGGAAAAAGCAGCGCGGAAGCGGAGTCATAACAGAGAAGGAAAAAGCTTCTTTTTATGCAGAGGGAGAGGCACCGATAGAAGGTGTCACTCCTGTTAATAATGCAGTTAAGGAGCTTTTACATATAGATGAAAAGCAGTTCAAGCAGATTGCAATGATAGCCCAGGGAGAGTTCTGGGATCTGTTAAATGCAAGGACCGAGCAGAGAACAGAGATACTGCGAACGATTTTTATGACAGGCGGTTACAAGAATATCGAGTACAAATTGAAGGATCGCATGGACCGTGCCTTGGGAATAAAAAAAGACACTGAAAAAAGTATAACCCAGTACTTTGGGGATGTGACCTGCAGTGAAGAGAGTGAGATTTTTGAGGAGCTTGATTCACTTCAAAAGAGGGCCGAGGGGGCTTCAAGCGCATGGAATCTGCAGGAAATAGTGGACCTTATTGAGAGAGTTATCACTGAGGATAAGGAAAAGCTAAAGGAGGTAAAGGAGAGCTTCAAAACTGCAGATAAAGAGCTTGAGAAGAATAAAAAGGAACTTGCAATTGCCCAGACAAATAATCAGTTTCTGAACAGACTAAAAGGTCTTGAGGAAGAAAAAAAGACTCTTGATGAAAAAAAGGAGGAAATGCAGGGGGTTAAAGAGCATTTACAAAGGCAGCGTATTGCCACAAGAGAAGTGAATCCAGTTTATATGGCATGGAAAAGTAAGACGGATGAGCTGGAAAAAACTAAGGAGCAGATAGCAAAAGAAAATTCTGCTCTTATAGAAGCAAGGGAGAATGCGGCAAAAAGAAAAGCAGAGCATGAAGAGGCTGAGAAGAAAAGACCTGAGGCGGAAAGCCTTCAAAAGAGAATAGACAAGATTGAAGGGGAGGAAGAAAAGTATCAGCAAAGAGACCAGCTAAGGGAGAAGCTTAAAGCCGGTAAAGAAGCTGAAGCAGAGATTGCTAAAGAGGAAAAGCAGCTTGAAATTAAGGATAACGAACTTAAGGAGAGAATTCTTGAACTAAAGGAAATCGTATCAGGGCTTAAGGATAAGCCTGCTGAGCTTGTAAAGGTTAAGGGCGATGGCGATAAGCTTAGGATTCTGCAGGAATCTGTAAATGATATCCTTGAAGATCAGCTTCCTCAGAGAGAGAAGAAAAGTAAGAGTCTGGCTTTAAAGCAGGCAAGCTTTACCGAGGCGTTCAGGGAATATGAAGACGCAAGCAAGCGCCGCATGGAGGCTGAGAGAATTCTTGACAGCTGCAGAGCGGGCATTCTTGCTGCAGGGCTTAAGGATGGAGAAAAATGTCCAGTCTGCGGATCTGTTCACCACCCGGAGCCTGCAGCGCTTCCCGATGAGTCAGTGACTGAAGAGGAGTTTAAACTTTTACAAAACGAAGAGAACAGCCTGAGGGAAAAGAAAGAAAAAAAGAATACTGAGGCTGAGAAGGAAAAGACAGCTTTTTTACAATATGAGGATCAGCTGAGAATAGGTATACTCGACTGCCTTGAAAATGATCTTCTTGAAATGGGAAAAGATGGCGGATCGCTGGATGAGCTGATTGAAGAGCTTAAAAAGGCAGGGGCAATTCTTGATGAAAAGATCAAGGCTAATTCCGGACTGGAAAAGAGATTAAAGGATGAATGTGAGAGCCTTGAGAATGCGGAGAAGTCCCTTGATAAGGCTCAGGGAACGGAATCTGATAAGCTTACAAAGGATAAGGATGAGCTGTCTGAGAAAAAGCAGGAGACCGCAAAGCTTGTGACAGAAACAGAGGCTACCCTGAAGTCCCTTTCGGAGCTTGGTTTTGATAACTGGTTTTTGGCAGAAAAAGAATTAAAAGAGCTTACGGACTCAAAGGATAAAATATTAAGTGCAATCTCCGGCGCTGCAGAAGCAAGCACAGCAGCTGATAAAAAGGTTGCTATGCATCAGTCTGCTATAGCCACTTTAAACGCAAGCCTCGAAACTCAAAAGGCGGATAGTGATTCTTTGGATACTGCCTTAAATAAGGTCATGAAAGAGCATGATTTTGATATTTTTGACGAAATGCTGCTGCTTGTTACCACTGAAAAAGAAATAACTGAAAGTGAGAAAAAGCTCTCTGATTATAATCAGGCTGTCTTAACAAATGAGGCGCAGCTACTTCAGGCAAAGGCGGATGCTAAGGGGAAAACATGGATCGATATCAGCAGCCTCAGAGAGCTGTGTGAAACGCAGAGCGGTGAGGTTGAAGATATAAGAAAGCAAAGGAATACACTTGATAACAGAATAAGTATTAATCGCGAGAAGCTTAATAACATCACCTCAAGGCAGGAAGAACTTGAAAAGTCGCAGAAGGAATACTCTATCTGTTCAAGGCTTTATAATCTTGTAAAGGGAACCACCGGAAACGGGAAGATTACACTTGAGCAGTACATTCAGGCAGCAGGCTTTGACGGTATAATTGCCGCTGCCAATAGAAGACTGTTGCCTATGAGTGACGGACAGTATGAGCTGTACAGACAGGAGGATTCATTAGGTAAAAAGAGCAATAACTTCCTTGATCTTGAAGTGCTGGATAATTATACAGGCCACAGACGTCCTGTGGGAAACCTCTCAGGAGGAGAGAGCTTCAAGGCATCTCTTAGCCTTGCACT
Source organism: Butyrivibrio sp. WCE2006 (assembly GCF_000701985.1). Taxonomy (NCBI): domain Bacteria; kingdom Bacillati; phylum Bacillota; class Clostridia; order Lachnospirales; family Lachnospiraceae; genus Butyrivibrio; species Butyrivibrio sp. WCE2006. The sequence goes on from NZ_JNKH01000014.1 coordinate 65,157, forward strand.
TGGACTCTCAGATACCGTATCCTCTAATCTCGGCGGAATACAGATGGATGCACTTTTTATAGATGAAGGATTCGGAACTCTTGATCGAAAGTCTATGGACAGCGCCATGGATATTCTGGTAAATCTGTCGGGCACAAATAAGCTTGTAGGTATCATAAGCCACCGAGAAGAATTGATGGAGAACATCTCACAGCAGATTAAGGTTACCAAGGGCAAGGATGGAAGCCATGTGACTATCGATTCAGGAATAGGATGAATATGGCTACATTGCCTGATCAGACACATAATTATGTTATTAAGGTGGGGAGTAATTTTGGAAAATCTTATTTTTAGTTTAAATGCGACAATGCCTATTTTTCTTCTGATGGTTTTAGGAAATGTGTTCAGAAGAATAAATATGATAAATGAGGATGCGTCATCTTTTATGAACAAGTTTGTGTTTAAGGTGGCACTTCCTGCACTACTGTTTTCAGATCTTGCAAAGCAGGATTTTGTAGGGACCTGGAATCCTAAATTTGTATTATTCTGTTTTGTTGCAACTATTTGCAGTATTACTTTAATATGGGTGCTTTCAAGGATTTTTGTAAAGACTCCATCGAGAAGAGGCGAGTTTCTGCAAGGCTCTTACAGAAGCAGCGCAGCTTTGCTGGGAATAGCATTTATCCATAGTATTTATGGAGAATCAAGTAGTGGAATGGCACCGCTTATGATTTTGGGAAGTGTTCCTCTTTATAATATTTTTGCAGTCATTATTCTTACGCTGACTGCGCCTGAGTATGAAAATAGTGGAGACAGTTCGAATAATAAAGGTATTCTGATAAAAAAGACTATTGTTGGGATACTTAAAAATCCTATAATCATCGGAATAGTTGCGGGGCTATTATGGTCAGTTTTCAAAATCCCAATACCAAAGGTGGTTGATACGGTTGTTGGTGATATAGGAGGACTGGCAACGCCTCTTGGTCTTATGTCAATGGGAGCTTCTTTTGATGGAAGAAAGGCAATGCAAAATGTGAAACCCGCACTTGTTGCGAGCTTTATAAAACTGTTTCTGCTGGTAATGATTTTCATGCCGATTGCAATAAAGCTTGGTTTTGCAGGGGAACAAATTGTGGCTATTCTTGTCATGCTCGGATCCGCCACAACTGTCAGCTGCTTTATCATGGCTAAAAATATGGGGCATGAAGGAACACTAAGCAGCAGCATAATAATGATGACTACGTTTGGTTGCTCCTTTTCTCTCACGTTTTGGCTTTTTATATTAAAAACCGTCGGAGTAATATGAATACGTGAAGTCTGACTAATAGTAAAAAGCAGAGGAGATGTTGGACAAAAGAACCTATAGATTCCAGTTTTTCCTTAGAAAAACGGGAATCGTATTGGACCAGGTCCTCGCAAAGCGAGGGGCGTGTCCTGCAAAGCTAAATAAACATTAGACAAATACTTATAAAAAGTGCATAAAAAAGCCAAAGATACTGTTGATGATTGCTTTAAAAATTGGTATATATAGTCATTGAAACCGTTGATATAAGATTTGAAAGAAATTAGAAATAGTATGTGGTTGATTTTCTTTGGTTTAGGTTTGCTACTTTTTATTGCCAGCGTGGTTTACATGACTTTGCAGGTATCAAGGTTTGGACCTGTAAATAAGATAGTCAAGCAAAATAAGCGGATAGGGTTGTTTATATCCTTTGTAATTATTGCAATAGTTTTTGTGGTAATTAGTCTTGCGATGTCGATTATCAATGCCATGGTGGTTTTTCTGAACATCGTGATGTTCTTTTTGTTGTTTGGTCTGGCAGGTAAAATTATTGATAAGGTCAGCGGCAAAAAAGCAAAGGGTAATTTTTTAGGAGCGTTGGCTCTCATTACATCGCTAATCTATCTTTGTGTTTCATTTTATCTGTGCAACAATGTGTGGGAAAAAGATTACACATTACACACAGACAAAGAGCTCGGGAACCTGAAAGTTGCCATGTTTGCAGATTCTCACATAGGTACAACCTTCGATGGAGATGGTTTTGCGGTAGAACTTGGCAAAATAGTGGAACAAAAGCCTGATATTTTATTCATCGTAGGTGATATGGTGGATGACAGCTCAAAGAGAGCAGATTTTGAGAGGGCTTGTGAAGCGCTGAGCGAAGTAGATATTAAGTACGGCGTGTGGTATGTGTTTGGTAATCATGACGAGGGATACGGTCAGAGCCGTGATTTTAACGGGCAGGATATTAGAGAGATTCTCACTAAGAACGGAATCAATATCCTTGAGGATGAAGTGAGCCTTGTGGATGACAGATTCTATGTAGTAGGAAGAAAGGACAGAAGTCATTCTCCAGCAAAGAGAATGGAGGAGCTTCTTTCAGGAATTGATACTGATAAGTACATAATAGTTCTTGATCATATACCAAATGACTACGACAATGAAGCCAAGTCTGCAGTGGACCTTGTTCTTTCAGGTCATACCCATGGAGGCCAGATGATTCCAATCACTTTCCTTGGTGAAGGGCTTGGAATAAACGACAGTACCTATGGACATAAAGCTATCAATGGTACAGATTTTATCGTAACTTCAGGCATTTCAGACTGGGAGATTGATTTTAAATCCGGTGTAAAATCTGAGTATGTGATAATTGATATTGATTGCAAATATAGAGATTATTCTTTATATTCAAACGCTCTTTTTATGTGCACATATATTTCAAGTGAATAAAGATATCGGAAGACTTGCGACTGTGTTTTTGTGAGGGCATGGTCAAGCTTTTTTGTTCATTGTAGGATTTACTGGTAGAGAGTCAGTATTCGCTAGAATGGTGATTTAGACTGATAATAATAGTACAATTTCAACCTGCTTTTTGAGTGTAGGCCAGTCACAAATCATATTTTTAGAAGAATGACTTTTAATTTTACGCTATTTCTTTTTTGCCCGTGTTATTATTAAGGTTTAAATTAATTTCCTTGATGGAGGGCATAAATGAATAGAAAAATTAAATCGCACAAAATTGTTGATAGGGCTATCAGTCAAAGATTCAATAGGAAGAATAAGGTGTTGCTTACCGGATTTCTGGAGTACCTGCGTTCAATTGACAGGAGTGATCTTACGATAAAAGCATATAAAAATGATATTGAAATTTTCTTTACCTGGAATTATGAGTCCAATAATAATAAATGCTTCACCAGACTGAAGAAGAAAGAGCTGGCTTCATTTCAGAATTATGCGCTTACTGAGTGGGGATGGAGTCCGAACAGGGTTGCAAGAGTGAAGAGTGCGTTAAGTTCACTGAGCAATTATATAGAAGGTATCCTTGATGATGAATATCCTAATTTCCATTCAGTTATAAATAAAATTCCGTCACCACCTATTCAGAATATTTTTGAGCAGACAAAAATATCTGAAGATGAGGTAGACGATACACTTAACAGACTTGTTACAGATAGAAAATATCAGGTTGCATGCATTTTTGCTTTGGCAGCTTTCTCAGGGAGCAGAAGGTCCGAATTAATTCAGTTTAAAACCGGGTGGTTCAGTGAAAATAATATTATTACCGGGACGGTTCTTTATGCTACACCTGAAAAAATCCGAACAAAAGGCAGGGGAACATTAGGAAAGCCCATGATCAAATATACGCTCTCAGATTTTAAGAAATATTATGATCTTTGGATGGATGAACGAGACAGGCAAGGGATAACCAGTGAATATCTTTTCGTGGATAAAAACGGGAAACAGGCAAAGAATTCACTTTTACAATCATTTGCAAGAACGATTTCCAGGTATATTGGTAAATCATTCTATTTTCACTGTCTAAGGCACCAGTTATGTACAAGGCTAAAAAGGAGAGGAGTGCCGGATGATGCTATTCGTACTTACTTTGGATGGGAATCAATTAAAATGGTTGAGATTTATAACGACTGTGAATCAGCCGAGATACTAATGGAATATTTCAGTGCATTAAACAAAGCCTCAATGAGTAATGATGTTTAATGGATTCAGCGTAGGCGCTATCCTGCTTAGATGTATTTCTTGAAATCAGATATAATTTCTCAACCGGAAATCTGATATTTACCTCCGGTGTGGTATCAGAAATCATGAACCTTGGATTTGCCCACACTGACAGCATCGAACTTGTCTATGACCAGGGAATAATTGAGGCTACTATCTGTGATGATACTATACTTAACATGATTGAAATTCCTCAGCTAAGACCTGTTATGTGCAAAAGAATTGAAATGATCAATGGAGATGGAAAGGTCACGATTGCGGAGGTCAAATAATACCTTCCTGAATATAAATGAAAAGAGGAAATGCCTGAGGCATATCTACCAAAGCAAAAAGAGCTGTGCAATAGATGAAATGTCTACTGCACAGCTCAATTAGTTTTAAGACATTATTTAGTTATCTTTTGTTCTTTACCGTTTACGCCTTTTGATTTCAGGAGTTTTTTATAAGCTTTAAATTTGCTCTTCGGAACCTTGATCTTGGCGGTTTTGTTGATTTTTTTGAAGGCATTCTTGCCAACATTTTTCTTGCTTAAGTCTTTTGTCAGTATCTTGATGCTCTTCAGGTTTTTGCATTTGTAGAAAGCATTGGCGCCGATTTTGTTTACGTTTTCGCCGATAGTGACTTTTTTAAGATTCTTATTACCTTTAAAGGCGTTATCAGAGATTTCTGTTACGCGGTATTCGATGTTGTTATCAAATATGGATAAAGGAATATCTACGTTTTTGGCAGTATCAGTAGCGGGCTCTGCAAATGTGACGGTCAGATCCAGCTCATCTGTTGAAGTAATGATATAGGTATTTCCTGCGTCAATAATCTTATCTCCAACCTGATGTTTTGGTGCTGGTATTTCAACCTGAGGAGAGTCGACTTTTGCTGCGTTTGTAGTTTCCTTGTCATTCTTATTATGCTTGTCTTTTACCTTGTTCACAAGATCGTCGGCATCCCGCTTTAAGTTTGTATCAGGATTATCAATTTTGAAATCTTTGATGCCTTTTCCGGAGTAATTGGAACTCTTGGCAGTAACTATGACATTTGCGATTCCGGGATTGATGTTATCTTTGTACTCGATTGTGTAATCTGTGTTTTCAACAAGAACTATATCTCCGAGTTTAACAGTTACGGCAGGAGTTTTTGCTGTGCCGTCGTAGACATATTCTTTCTCGCTCAATGTGATCATATCAGGAGTTATTGTTCTTGGCTCAATCTTGTAGTCATCCTTCAGTTCAGAAGTTTCTTCTCCTGCAGTTATGCCTATTACTGCGTCATATTCCCCGACATTTGAAGCCTGTGCTTCAGTGATTGATTTGCTGTCATTGTGAAGTTTGTAAATTACCGGACTTACTTTAATGTCAGAGGGGAAGCCTTCGGACTTTTTGACTTCTACTTTGGGAGGCTTTCCGTCATAAACCTTTGTGGTAGCGTCTAGAGAAACAGTATATTTCACATTGTGACACTCTGAGCAGGATATCATGGCTACCTTGTCGGCGGCAGTTGTAATGCGGTCTCCCTTGGAATCAGTGATTTTCCATGCATGTTTATGATCCTTCTTATCCAGGTCAAAGCGGACAGGAGAGCAGGCATAATCAGTTTCTTTGGCACCGCCAATAACTTCACTTATAAGATAAGCATTGTAACCTTCACACCCTGCAGGAATTGCGAATTTGCCTATAACCTTTGTGTATGAAGGTGTTGGCTCACCCTGCTCTGTGAGAATAGTTACATTTTTCAAAGGAATATAGGCATAATCTGAGGTCTTAGACAGCCCTTCTTTGTACTTATCCTTCAGGAGTAAAACAGAAAAACTTATTGAACTGTCCATATTAACGGCCGGGTATTCAAAGCTAAGATCGATGTTGTTTCCGCTCTTAGTGCCTTCGATGTATCTAGGCATTAACATTGAATCATCGATGAGTGTAAGCTTATATTCCTTGGTGGAGCCTGGAACAAGTGATGAAAACAGTATTTTTGATAAGCTGACATTAAAGGCAGGACTTACTCCGGATGTCTTGGTTAATTTGTCCTGGTCAATTCGGCCTGATAGTTTATTTACTACAAATCCTTTGTCAGAAGCAAAATTTCCCAAAATTTTCTTGTCAGATTTTAGTTGAAGTCGCAGCCACCATTCTTCAGAAGAATTTGAAATAATGCTTATCTTCTTTCGCTTATCATCAGTAGGAGTATCACTGTATCCGTATTTTTTGTTTGTTGCTTCTTTAGGGTCGAGGGCGAAAATCTTGTCACCTTTTAATGCAGAGAAATTCCCATCATCTTTTCTTCCATCAAAATCAGAAGCCCTGTGTTTTGTGCTGGCATAAATAGCATCTCTCTCAGCAGCAGAGAAGGATTCTGAATTTAAGAATGAATTGCCGTTCAAGTTGTGCATAAGATCGTCGTTTTGGTTATTCATGCTCACTTTGGAGCTTTGTGTGGGAAGTTCATAAAGAACATTGTCACAATCAAGAAGAAGAGTTTCGTCTTTGGTTTTGCCATTGCTGAAATCTGTGGTATTGGAAGACAAAACACGGTATTTTACTCTGTTACCACTATAGTTTCCGTAATATACATAATCCCAATTGCCGTTACCCTCTTCAGGATTTTTAATTGCAGCTGTTCCAAGGCTTGCTATGCTTTTTTCGTTTGCAGCCTTAGCAGTTATGCGCGAATTACTTACCATTGGTGTAAGCATAGATGCTGACATAAAAAGAGCCAGCGTGATTGAAAGAGCTTTTTTCATATGTATAGATGTCATCATTTAAATCCCCCTGGAGATGAATGTTTTATGAGGTTTACTAATAACTAACCAGATTTTTTGCATATTATTTTATGTGCTTCACCTGAAAATCGTGTTCGCGATGCATTTATATATGAGTCTGGTTGTTTTAGTGCCTTCTTAATATAATAGAAAAATTTGCCTATAGGGAAACGGAATATGAAACCGTAACTCCATAATCAGTACTTGACGTAGCAAAGATTCCGTGAAATGGAGATTAAGGCACGATTTAAAACCAGAGAAAACTAAAATAGTTTCCGCTAGTTTTTTATAGGCGGAAGTATATCATATTTTCTTAATAAAGTCTTAAGGAAATATAAAAAAAGTATTAAGAAAAACAATTTTCATGTATAATTCTTTTGTCACGTTTCTCAAAAAATAAATAAGTGGGAGGGAAAAGTTTTATGAGGAAACAGATGAAGAAGCTTTTTGTTTTTCTTCTCGTTTTCTGCCTGGCCTTTGGGCCTGCAAGCGTAACAGCGCAGTTTAATGACGCATCGGTAGTTCATGCGGCTTCAGGCAAAAAAGCGAAGAGCAGCAAAAAGTCTAAGGCTGGTACGAAAGCAAAGCTCAGCCAGAATAAGGCCACACTGATCGTAGGTCAGAGCCTTAAGCTTACGATGGAAGGAGCATCCAAGGTAAAGTGGAGTTCTTCCAATAAGAAAGTGGCAACCGTTTCAAAGGGGAATGTTAAGGCCAAGAAGGCAGGTAAAGCTACAATTACCGCCAAAGTAGGAAACAAAAAGTACAACTGCAAGGTAACGGTCAAAATCGGCCTTACAGACAGCGCGCTTACCCTTACAAAAGGTGAGCAGAAGACCATTAAATTAAAGGGCGCTAAAGCAAAGTCCTTTAAATCAAGTAACCTGGCAGTTGCCACAGTTACTAACAAAGGTCTTATTTCTGCAGTTGGTGCAGGTAATGCAGTGATTACCGTAAAGGGTAAGAATAGAAAGAGCTACAAATGTAATGTAACTGTACAGGAGCCGCCGGTTGAGAATCCGGTTCTTAGTGCGAACAGTCTTGATCTTTTCTTAAGAGATTCAAGTACTCTGACTGTGACAGGAACTACTAAGACAGTACAGTGGTCAAGTTCAGATGAAAAGATTGTTACTGTTGATGGCAATGGTAACGTGTACGCAGCAAATGTTGGTCAGGCAACCGTAATAGCTCAGGCAGGAAGTTCTACGCTTAGCTGCTCAGTTACTGTAAAATACAATCCTGACAAATATTATAATGTTACATTTAATGCAAATGGAGGAACACCTGTACCGGAGGCTCAGCGTGTTCAGGAAGGTAAAAAAGTATCTGTTCCTGCAACTACTCCTCACATCCGCGGTAAGCAGTTTGTTAACTGGTACAACGGTAACTCAGCATATAATTTCAATTCACCTGTAACAAGCGATCTTAACATTGTTGCAAAGTGGAGAGATTCCAGCAGTACAGATAATCTGGATGACAATATCATTGACCTTGGAGACATCATAGATCTGGAAACAGAAGGTGCTATCGATGTTCAGTATGATGAAAATGGTGTTGTAGGATCCATCGATGGTAAGTTTACAAATCAGAAAGTAACTGATGCCAATTCAGCAGCTGCTGTTATGAAATCTGCAAAATCCATAATTGCAGGTAATAATAAATCAATAACTATTGATGCTGCAAATATTAGTGTGAAGGAAGTGGCATCAGCATCCGGAAATGAGAAATTCTTCAAGCTTTCTCAAAAGAAGAATGGTATTGATGTAGTAGGTAGTGAAGTTGTAATTCTGGCAAAGTCCGGATCCGGTGAGGTTACCGGTTTGCACAACAGCTTTGACAGCAGAATCAACGATGCAGGTACATATACAAATACATCTCAGGATACTGCTATAGAAACTGCTATAAATGCTGTTTTAAATGATCAGGCTCTTACTGAGTATCTTACATCTCAGGCTACAACAGATGTTACTGTTGATAAGTTAAAAGCAGATCTTAAGGACTCTCTGGAAGCAGAGGCCAGAAAAGTAATAATCCAGAAGGATGAAAATACTAAGCCAAGACTTACCTGGGAAGTAACTGTTAAGACTAAGGATGAAATCTTAGCAAGTGCGCTTGATGATATCGACGAGGAATTGGGCTTAGAGGAACTGATGCTTAAGGATGAGTCACTGGAAGCAGTTTCTGAGGGAAATGCTTTTGAAGAAGAACCTGTAGAGGATGCTCAGTCAGAGAATCCCGAAGCTCAGGAACCACAGACAGAAGAAGTGATTGAAGAAGTAACTGACGGCAATGCGACTGCAGAAAATGTTGCAGAAGGCATCGCATCAGCACAGGAAAACATTCTTGCTGAAGATAGCGCAATAACACAGGAAAATGTCATTTCTGAAGGTAATACATTTGTAGAAGAAGATGCATTTATCAATACTAATGTGTTGGCAGAAGCTCCTACAGAAGAAATTATATCAGAGGAAACACCTGCAGCTGAAAGCACAATAGAGGAAGCACCAGTAGTTGAAAGTACATTAGAGGATACTCCTGTAGTTGAAAGTATATTAGACGAAGTGCCTGTAGATGAGCGCACAATAGAGGAAACGCCTTCAGCTGATACCACATTGGAAGAAGCACCTGTAGTTGAAAATGCTACAGAGGAAGCTCCTGTAGAAACAGTAACTGACGGCAATGCAACATCTGATGCAGAGGTTACAGTAGATGGATCAGAGAATGCACAGGATCCTGAAGCTGAGCCGGATGACAGACTCGTTCCCCTTAATGCAGATGATGATCCGATGGACAATGTATTATTGGCAGATGGCTCAAGTATTGTATTACCTGTCATTTATTCAAGATACTATATACTTGCAAACAGCTATAATACTTCAGATTCAGATAACGCCAGATCAGGTGATATCTGGTTTATGATCAGTGAAGAAGGTGCATGGAGTGCAGGAACTCTTACATCAGACGATTACAGAGGCGCAGCCAGAACCTTTAATGTAGAGAAGGATGGTACAAAGAACCGTCTTAAGGATACAGTCCGTAAGATTACAACTTATAAGGCTTCAAATAAGTCTTTCCTTGGATACAGATGGTCATCACTTCCTGGAAAACTTGAGGAGGCAGTGCTTGTTAACTCAACAGCTGTTTCAGCACATGCTAACATGGAGCTGGTTTATGACTATTATAAGAACAAGCTCGGAAGAAATTCTTTTGACGGTCATGGCGCAGAAATAAAAGTGTCCTATGATGGCATAAATAGTGGCTTTAGTGATAATGATATGGCCAATGCATACTGGACATCAGACAAGCAGCAGTTTGTATTTGGTAATGTAAAACATTACGCAGCAGCTCTTGATGTTATCGGACATGAGTTTACACATGCGGTCGTAGCGTATATAGTAGGTGATGGACACAAAACATCATTGACATATCAGGGTGAGTCCGGCGCGCTTAACGAAGCTTACGCAGACATAATGGGTTCGCTTATCGAGAATAAGTCAGGCGATGGAAGATGGCTTATAGCTGAAGACTCAGATAATTCACAAGGTCGTCAGGATGGTGCCATCAGAAGTATGAAGGCTCCTAAATCAGTTGGATCCAATAATAAAGATCATTATACTGACAGATATCTTGGTGACGACGATCATGGCGGTGTTCATTGGAACAGCGGTATTTTCAACAGAGCAGCTTACCTGATGATGACAAATGCAAATACTTCAACAGTTTCAGCTGATACATGGGCTAAAGTATTCTATAATTCACTTTATTACCTCAGCTGTGATTCAAGTTTCCTTGATGGCAGAAGAGCAGTTATTAGTTCCGCAAAGAGAATGGGAATTAGTGGTGGGGCGCTCCAGGCAATAAAGGAAGCGTTTGATACTGTTGGTATCGTTGAGCGTGATGTTGTACACATCAGACTTACATGGGGAGAGACACCCAGAGACCTTGATTCTCATCTTGTAAAAATAAATGGTAACGGAACCAATAAGTGGCATATCTACTATTCTCATAAGAAGGTGGATGAAAACGGAAAGCCTGTTGCAGATCTTGACTATGATGACACAACTTCATTTGGTCCTGAGAACACAACTATTTATGATATGACACCGGGTGTATATTATTTCTTCGTTCATGATTACACCACAGGTTCAAATGCAAACAGTACAAGAATGGCTGCATCAGATGCAAAAGTTCAGATTTCTAAAGCAGGTGAACATCTTAGAACATATTACATAGATCCGTCATCCAAGGGTACAATCTGGATGGTATGCAGAATTCAAATTGGTCAGGATGGTACGGTAAATATCCAGAATAAGAATATTTATTCCGGCGGTGGAGTTTCATATCCTAACACACTTCCTCTCTATTCACCTATGGATGATGGCGAGGCAGTGGATGTAACTGATGTCCCTGAAGATGTTGATGGTTTATTCAGAAGTGTCCTTGAAGAAATCGAAGGATCGGAGAAGGAATAAATGAAATCAATAAAAAAAGTCTGCTACATGTTTTTGATAATGTTGCAGAGCCTTAGTTTCCTTACCGGTTGCGGCAAAGTAAAGGTTACAGAGCCGCCAAGGGAAACTAAGGGTACTGAAGGATTGGTCTTTTTAGAAGGAATGAGTGAAGAAGACTTTATCACTTCAGATACTAATCTGATTTATGGTGCAGGCGACAGGCTGAGGGAGATGAACAATCCCGTTATCGATAAAAAGGTAACAAGTCCTGAAGATGCCGTAGCACTGATAAATGCTATAGGTTATAAGTTTGGTGTATCGAACTACAGCTTTCATGCGGAAACTGAGGATAATGGGAATGATGAAGTCAGGATCTATTATCTGAAGCAGCTATATGAAGGCATTCCTGTTGAGGAAGGTTTTTTCAGAATATACACAAATGTGGATGGCACAGTGACATCTGTCAGCGGTCTGTATGTTAATGCTAATCTTGATGATGTCACACCCAGGGTCAGTCTTGAGGGTGCCATGAATGGCAATGAAATAAAAGGCGCAGCAAGGGCAGAGCTGGTGATCACAGAATTAGCAGGTCGTCCGGAGCTTTCATGGAAGATTTATAAGAGAAACGGTGACACTACTTTTATAAGCGCCATGGATGGAACCATACTCAGGAAAAGTTCGGAAATAATATATTAAGCTTAAAAGCAAATAAACTACAAAAAATGAATGAGCACCTTTTTCTGTCCTAAGGAAAAAGGTGTTCTTTTTTCAATTACATCTCTACAAAGATCAAGTGTGAGCTGCATTTTATCGACCATTTTTATTAGGCCTTCTTTCGTTTCCAGGTCTGACTCTTCAGCCACTAAAACAAACGAATCCTGCTCAAAATCCAGCTCTTTAACGGCGGCCAGCTTTTTGTTTTCCTGAATTTGTAATGCATCAGTCGGTAGTTCAAGATCATATAGAAGCTTAGGGTTTCTCTCTGCTACTACATCAATCTCGTCAGCCAGTCTGATGAGAGCAGCAAGATAAGGAAGGCATACGGTGTTTCCATTTGGAAGTTTGTATGCCGAAGGATATTCCTGTTCATCATACAGATTTGTTTTCCTATGGCCACGGGCAATCTGTTTTATGGCATAGGTATACTCTTTTGAAGGAAATTCAAAAAGATCAGCATATTTTTCTATAAATAGTCCGCTGAATTCATGGTGAAAATTCCTTATTATGTCTGCTATCCCGGCATTCGGTTTAGAATCCGTGTAGCTGCGTACATCGACTTTTTCCTTAAATTCTTCATAAAGCTTTGGAGTTGTCCCCATTCCCACGTCATGTAAGTAGCATGAATTCAGAAGAATGTACATTTCATCGGGACAGAGCTTTTCAATGTCCTTTGTACCAATGAGCTTATTGCAGAAATTGATGACATTCATGGCATGGAACTCAGAGTGGTCTGTGTAATCCGGAAATATGAGCTTATAATTGGAAAGAAGATTCTGGCAGGCAAAGACCATGTCAGAAAATCTTTTATGAAGATCCGGGCTAAGGTCTTTTAGTCTTCTCTCCATAAGATAATCATTTCCCAAAAAATCAGTCATTCGTCAACCTACTTTCTTAGTACTGTGATTGATAACTATTGTCAGTACGTTCAGTCCCAACATGTTTTGATAAGTGACATCGTCTGCAAGCTTGGTTATCATTCTGATTCCTATATTTTTAAATGGGTCATCGCCTGATATAAGATCTGCTCTTTCTTTTGGATTGAAAGGAATGCAGTCATCTTTTATTCGCAGAAGTACAGAATCACTTCTGTATACAACTCTGATGTTTACGGTATGAGATGCCTTATCCTTTGTAAAGCCATGTAAAACCACATTTCCTGCCATTTCTTCGATACAAAGCGCTGAGTAAAATGCAGGCTTATGAGGAACGCCATGATTCTCACAAAATTCCTGAACGGAAGCAGCTGTATTTGTAACTTCGTCCATGGCTTTGATCTCAATATCAAGCCTGTCATTGTCAGATACACCAAAATCCGGTTTCATAAAAAGACATTCATCTATGTTTCTTGGGAAGCGCTTCCAATAAAGAAGCAAATATACAGGAACTGTCAGGATTGTTAGTATAATGCCAACAGGGTTTGCAATCCATATACCCATGATGCCCATGATTGGAGCAAGTATAAGCGATGCGGCAACCATAGATATAAATCCGTCAAATACGGAGAGGATGTTAATGAAAAGATTATGTCCTGCAGCCTGCAGATAGTTGGTGTTTATCTGGCAGACCAGAATCAGCGGTATACAGATTGAAAAAATCATGAATAAAGATTTTGTAAGGCTATAAACATTGGAGGTCGTATCCGGGAAGAAAATACCTGCTAAAACCGGTGAAAGCAGGAAAATGATAACTCCGATCGCAACGGATAGTGCCAGGCCCTTCGTGAGTACAATTTTCATAAGGTGTTTTATGGAATCCTTGTCCTCTTCACCGATAAAGACGCTGCAAAGCATTCGTATAACTGCGCCGTTTCCAAGGCAGTATGCGATGAAAATTCCACTGGACATGTTGTAGGCAGACATGGCAGATAGTCCGTCCTCTCCGCCGTAAGAGAGTACTATGCGGTTTAGAACAATTCCTCTAAATGCAAGGCACAGCACCAGCATGGCTCCGGGAGAACCTATTTTTAACTGCTCGATGAGCTTATCCCATAATGCATTCTGTAATTTGTATGAGAGCTGTGATCTTCCGGTAAAATAGTAAGAGATGAGTATGAATAAATATATCCAGTTACAGATTGATGTTGCAAGAGCAAGACCCCATATACCCATTTTAAAAACAGCTACCAGGGCGATATCCAGGGCAATATTTGAGACTATCATAGTGGCAACACCTATGTAGCCTCGGGTTGTCTGCCTCTCAAGCTGTAAGAAGGAGGACACCTGCTGAGCGAGGAGCATAGGGACAATACCTATAGCGTACCCTCTTATGTAGGATGCCAGAAGTGGGGATAGATCAGGGCTTGCGCCGAGTATCCCAGTGATGATGGTGGGAAAAAGAAAGCTGAGCCCAGTCAGCACTGCGCCCAATATAGTGGTGAAGGTGATAGTAAGAGAGAAAATACCATTGGTTTTCTCCATGTCACCGCTTCCCATAAATCTGCCACAGAGTACAGCAGTTCCTCCAAGCATTACTGCTGAAATGGCATTCAGCAGGTTGACTACAGGAAAGAAAAGACCGACAACACCTACCGCCACCGGATCTACAAATCGTCCGGCGATGGCACCATCAACTATGGTATTGACCGCTCCCATTGCAACTATAAGGATCTGCACAGGCAGCATCTTAAAGAATAATTTCTCAAGCATGACCTTATTGGATTGATGCATGACTAAATCCCCTTATTAACAGATTTATCGGATTCCCGGAATTACGAAGAAATCCGGGAAATCAGGACTTTTTTGAACGCATTAAGGAAAAAGCGTTCAAGAATCTGTGTATTTTGAAATTTCCTTACGTATTCTTTCTTCCGGTTTTGATAGAACGCTCATTGTAGTGTTTTTATTTAAAGTATCAATTATGGCAGCAATATATCTGTTCATGTTGACGTTTAAATAATATTCTCTCTCTAAAAGAGCAGGTTTTTGATAGACAAGATTGGTTGTAAGTACTCTGGTAAATAGTCCCTCTTCATAGGCTTTATCAAATTTTTCAAAACCGTTTAAGAATAATCCAAAGGTTGATAGAAGGAATATCCTGCGTGCACCTCTTTCCTTTAACTGCTTGCATACATCTATCATGCTGCCGCCGGAGGCAATCATGTCATCGATAACTATTACATCCAGGCCTTCGATGTTTCCACCGCAGAAGTCATGCGCGACGATTGGATTTTGCCCGTTTACGATGTGTGAATAGTCTCTTCTTTTATAGAACATTCCGATGTTGACGCCAAAAAGAGATGCCATGAATACAACTCTTTCAGTTGCACCTTCATCGGGGGCGATGAACATAAGATGCTCTGGATCTATTTTCAAATCTTCGTATTCGGCAAAAAGTGCCTGGGTAAACTGAAGTGCAGGAGATATATTTTCAAAGCCGTTTAGAGGGAGGACGTTTTTCATTCTCGGATCATGGGCGTCGAAGGTTACCAGATTGTTTACGCCAAGGAATTCCAGCTCCTTCAACATAACAGCGCAGTCAAGAGACTCACGCACTATTTTTCGGTGTTGTCTTCCCTCGTACAAAAAAGGCATGATAACCGTTATTCTGGCTGCTTTGCCATCACATGCGGCGATGACTCTTTTCAGGTCCTGATAGTGATCATCAGGAGACATGCGGTTGTACTCGCCATCCATCTGATATTTAAGGGAATTGTTGCAGACATCAACAAAGATATATACATCTTTATCCCTTACGGATTGTTCAATCACACATTTGGCTTCTCCACTGCTAAATCTCGGGCATGAAGCTTCTATAAGATAATTGTCTCCTCCTCGCCATGTGCATAGTATTTCATTTACCCTTTTTGCCTGGGAGGAAAAGGATTCAAGTGCTATAAGTGCAAGCTTATCTGCCATAGGTACCCAACCTTTCACGGAAAAACGTATGACCTGTTTACTATAGTTGAAATCATGATTCTACGTACGCACGTAAAATCGCATTATGAACTTTTGAGCCTATTATTATATTTAATTATACTTGTTAATAATGAAGGGTTTATAAAATACAGATAAAAATATTTTGAAAACAAGCCTGACCAGACTTGAAAGTACCTGGGTAAGTCGGCTTGTATGGATTGTACCAAGTCCGTGAGAAAACACGCTGAGTGATACGCCCGGATAAAATGCCTAAAAACTGCATAAAATACAATTTTTAGGCATGAATATTTGTCTTCACTGTGTGGCTATCAGATTTTGTCTATGAGAGACCCCTGAAAAACTGTTATGAAAGCGATTTGTAGATTTTCTCTATTTTGTTTATATGAGATTCAAAGCTGTAGCCTTCATCTGCGATTTTCAGGCTTTGTCTGCTGGCTTCGTCATACAAAGCTTTGTCGGAGAGATAGGAAATAATTCCATCTGCCATTCCCTCAACATCCTTTGGCTTATATAGCTTGCCGTTTACGTCCTTGGATACTACCTGCGGAATGCCTCCGACTTCGCAGGAAACTATTGGAAGTCCATAACCCATCGCTTCAAGGATTGACACGGGCATTGCTTCCATATGTGACGGTAGGAGGAAAATAGCACTTTCCTTAAGAAGCTTTACCTTTTCATCACCCCTTATCCATCCCGGCAGAAGTACAGTATCCTCAAGGTGTAACCTTTTTATTTCTGCCTCAGTGGGAGCGGTTTCGCCGGTGCCGCCAAGGACAAATGTAACGTCAGGGAACTTCTTTTTAATAAGGCTTGCTATGGCTGGAATATCCACAACTCCCTTTAATTCGTCAAAACGCCCCAGGTAAAGAATCTGTTTTTTTGCAAAACGCTTATCCAGTGACTCTTCTGAGATCATCTCCGGAACAATGATGCTGTAATTAGGAACGACTTCGATTTTGTCAGCCGGCACAATGACAGAGAGCTTCTTTTTCCACTCCGATGACAGGACGATCAGCTTTGAGCACTCTCCGTAGCTTTTTTCAACCATCCGTTTCTTCCAGGCGGGAGCGTTTGTATAAAGCTCATCAAGGGCTGATCCGTGGATGTGATTAACTATCGGAATACCGGCGTTATAGGCCATTTGTATTATTGGATATTTTCTGAAAAAGCTTGGACCAAAGGATGAATGTACATGAACGATGTCAGGTCTGTTGGTACGAAGGACTTTTCTGAACTCTCTGTAAGCTCTGAGGGCTTTTATGAGCTTTGTGAATTTCCCTCCGTCACAGTAGGACTCTACATAGGTGATATCAAAGTCCTTTTCAAGACGGCTTCCGTAGTAATTGCTGGTTACTGCGGCAATTCCGCCCTTCACATTTTTATCCTGAACTATCATACAGATTTTTAATTTTGATGAATTATTTGCCATTGTTAAATTTGCTGCTTTCTAATATTTTGAGGTTTCACGGGCTGGTTTGTATTTTGAATCTGCCCATTTTCTGCCTCTGTTATCATATAATAATACCATTTTAGCACTATTATTGTGGTAAAATATATTGTGATAGGGCTAAAGATCATAATGTCTGTACCCTATTGTCTATTCTGCCCGGATTCCGGCAGACAATTAAGCAGTATAAACCGACATATACAGAGGAGAATTATCATGGAACTTAAGAAAATCGATAAGGATTTTACGGTATGTAAGGTTGAAAATCTTGAAAAGATAAATATGGACAGGGAATTTGTTTTTATTAGTAAAACAGATGAAGAAATATCACTGGTCTGTGAAACGAAGGATGTTCCCGAAAACACCACGGAAAGAAGTGATGGCTTTAAAGCCTTCAGAATAGAGGGAAAGCTGGATTTTTCCCTGATAGGCATACTGTCAAAGATTTCTACGGCTCTTGCCAAAAATAATATAGGCATTTTTGCAATTTCAACCTATAACACCGATTACATTCTGGTGAAGAAGGATGATTTTGATAAGTCACAGGAAGTGCTGGATGAAAAAGGATACAGGATAGTTTAGGTAAGCATCATAGTGTTGCCTGATAAAATGCTAATGAAATAACTATATCAAATGCTAAAATGTGCGGATCAGCATGGAATTATGTTGTTTGGTTTGTACTTTAAAGAAATATATAAGAAAGGTAAATTACTATAATTATGAACGCAGAAACAAAACAGAAACTTGAATACGTGCAGGGAGTGCTTAAGGAGGCAGAGGTTTACAATCATGCAGGAAGAATCCTTACTTATGATCAGGAGACCATATGCCCTGAAAAAGGTATGGAAGAGCAGGGTGAGATAATTGCCTTTTTACAGAATCAGGTATTTAAGCTCACTAAGCAGCAGAAATTCATTGACGCTGCAGAATATTTATATGAGCACAGAGATGAACTGGAGGAGTTCGACAGAGTATGTGCCGAGCAGCTTCACAGAGATTATGCCAAGACAAAGAACATCACTGCAAAGAAGCAGCTTGAGTTTTCAAGAATAATGAACAAGGCTTTCGTGGACTGGTCCGCAGCAAGGAAAAACTCAGATTTTTCAATGTTTGCTGATTCTCTTAAAAAGGTCAGGGATGCAAATATCGAGATGGTTAAGCTTCGTGATCCAAAGGACGCTGAGGATACAGGTAAAGCTGCAAAGAGCCTTGAGCCTTCCGATAAAAACTATGTTATTGGCCAGCTCATCGGTGATTATGAGCGAGGAATAACTATTGAGGAGCTGGATGAATGCTTCGAGCACTGCAAGGAGAGACTTGTTCCCCTTCTTAAGAAGCTTATGAACAGCAAAAAGAAAATCCGCACAGACTTTATGCACAAGGAAGTATCCGAAGAACAGCAGAGAAAAATGAGCGACTACCTTCTTGGCGTTCTTAAGTATGATCTTTCAAGAGGTGCTTATTCCACATCAGAGCATCCTTTTACAGACTGGATGGGTAAAAATGATATCCGTATAACAACTCATTACTATCCTACTGATTTTGCTGCCAGCATGTATTCCATTATCCATGAGAGCGGACATGCTCTGTTTGAAATGCTACAGCCCGGAGAGAATTATGATCATTTCATAGAAGGCGGAAAAACTCTCGGCATGCACGAGTCTGTTTCAAGAATGTACGAGAACAGAATCGGTCGTTCCAAGAGCTGTATCAAACTGATTTATCCCAAGACCTGTGAGATTTTCCCTGAGGTTATGGAAGGCGTATCAGAGGAGGAATTCTACGAAGCAATAAATGTGGTGGAGCCTTCACTTATCAGAACTGAGTCTGATGAATTTACCTACACTTTCCATATAATCATCAGATATGAGATTGAAAAAGAAATCATAAGTGGTGACATAGACATTGCTGACATACCCCGCAGATGGAGGGAGAAGTACGAGGAATATCTTGGAGTATCTCCAAAGACAGACAGAGAGGGTGTACTTCAGGATGTGCACTGGACATCAGGCTTTGGATATTTCCCTACATATTCAATGGGCAACATGTACAACGCAATGTACTATAACCGCATGAAAAACGAGATCGATATAGACGGACTTGTTGAAAAGGGCGATTTTGATGCCATCAATAGCTGGATGAAGGAGAATATTTTCAAGAAAGCAGACAGATTATCACCTTCAGAGTGGATAAAGGATATCACCGGAAGAGATTTTACTGCGGATGATTTCCTTGATTACCTTGAGGAAAAGTATTCTGCTCTCTATGAGATCTGATAAAGATGAAGACAGGTGGCACTCGTTTTAAGTTCATATTGTACGTGGTCCTTATGGTCATAAGTCTTTTTGCCGGAGGAGCTTCGATATCATACAGATGGAAAATACTGTGGGTGGTATTATTTACTCTTTTGTTTGCCCTGTTTCTGGTGCTGGCAGGATATACCTATATGTCAGGTCAGAGGGACAGTGCCTATGACACATTAAGAAGGCAGAAGGAAAAGGATGAAGAGAACACAAAGCGCAGAATGGATTATTTTGCGAGCATGGCTCATGAGATCAGAACACCTATAAATGCGATACTTGGATATGATGAACTCATTTTAAGAGAGTACAACGATCCTGCCTTAAGGCAATATGCGTATAACATCAGGTCTGCGGGCAATACTCTTCTGGCGCTTATAAATGATTCCCTGGATTACTCAAGGATTGAAGCAGGAAAAATCGAGCTTTTCATAGCTGAGTATGATCTTGCGACTGTGGTTGAGGATATGATAAGTCTCATAAGACCAAGAGCGCTTTCCAAGGGACTTGATCTTAAGGGCTATGTGAATAAGAGCGTTCCCCGTAAGCTCTACGGAGATGCAGGAAGATTAAAACAATGTATAGCCAATATTCTGACGAATGCAGTGAAATATACGCAGGAGGGCGAAATCGATTTTTCTGTGGACTATGAACCTGTGAGTAATGAGACGATACTTTTGAAAATCGCTGTCAGAGATACGGGTATAGGAATCAGGCAGGAAGACTTGGAAAGACTTTATGAACCCTTCGAGAGAATTGAGGAAGCTAACATAAGAAGTATTGAGGGAAGCGGCCTTGGTATTTCTATAGTAAGAGAAATCCTGGCGCTCATGGACAGCGAGCTGAAGGTGGAGAGTATCTACGGCGAAGGAAGCAATTTCCATTTCGAGGTCAGACAGAAAATCGCCGACAGTAAGCCTGTTGGAGATTTTGAGCAGGAATATGCACAGAGCGTGATTGATAAAGAGCACTTTGAAATCAGCTTCACGGCACCGGATGCCAGGGTACTTGTGGTGGATGGAATAGAACTCAATCTTGCCATTATGGAAGGGCTTCTTAATGGTACCGGAATACAGGTGGATTCAGCGTTATCTGTTGAGACAGGCCTTGAGCTTGCCAGAGAAAATGTCTATGACATAGTGTTTATGGACTATAAGCTTATACAATTTAGTGGAGGGGATGCCATAAGAAAACTCCATGGAGAAACTTTAGAAAAGGATGCAAACAGTCATAACCACTACAGGAATAATCTTAAGTATTACAGAAGGTCCAAGGAATCTGGTGCCTTGGGTGATGCGAATGATTCGCAAAAAACAGATGAGACTAATAAGGGGAAAAACTCAGCTACACCTGTTATCGCCGTGGCTTCCGGAACTGGTCAGGAAATCCAGAATGGGTATGGAAAGCAGGGAGTTTCAGATTATCTGATAAGACCTGTAGTTTATAAAGAATTGGAAGCGATGCTTTTAAAGTATCTTCCTTCTGAAAAGGTAGTAAAATCCGGAAACAAAGGACCGGAGTTTGATAAAAACATAAATGCCAAAGCACCGCTTCTTGCATCAAAGGAGAAGCTTCAGGAGGCATACAAGATTCTTGCACAAAGGGAGCAGGTGAATTGATACTCAAATATAATATTTTTCTTGAGCTGGCAGTGATTCCACTGGATTTCATATTGTGTGTGTTCTTCCAATTAAGATATGGGGATGATACGAAGGTAAACAAGGAGTTTAAGCTCCTTGCTTATCTTGTTTTTTGGGGCACGATCGCAGATGTTGTAGATGCAGTAATGCTTTCATATGACATGCTGTTCTCACCTGTGCCGTTGTATATTATCCATACCATTAATTATTGTCTTGCAACCGGTGGCTCTTTCCAGTTTGTAAGATATGTTATTTCCTATGTTGGAGATGAGTACAGCCGTACAGATGGCTCATTTATTAACAGGGTGCTTCTGCTTATTTATGGAATCCTGATTGTTCAGAATTTTTTTACAGGAACGGTGTTTTCATATTCCGACAGTGGTGAGATGCTGGTAGGACCGCTATTTACAATGGTTGTATATGCATTTCCGCTTTATTACATATTAAGTGGGGGAGTGTTTATACTTAGTCATAGTGAGAACTATGCCAGAAAAATGAAATATGCATTGGCAGCCACATTTGTCTTTATGGTGTCACTGTATGCACTTCAGATGTTTTTATACAGAAGCCTTCTTGTGACATTTTTTGCAGCATCAATAGCAATCCTTGTTATTTTCCTTACACTTGAGACTCCTGATTATATTAAGCTTAAGAAGACTCTGGAGGAGCTTTCAATTTCCAAAAGAGAACTTGAAGCATCCAGCATAAGAGCCACAGAGGCGAGCCATGCCAAGACAAGATTCCTTGCGCAGATGTCAAATGATATCAGAACTCCTGTCAATGCCATAATGGGGTATTCCAATCTGATTCTGGCAGACACAGAAGAGGAGGAAACCAAGGAATATACAAGGCGCGTTAAGATTTCTGCCAAAAGACTTCTTACTTTTTTTGAGAGCGTACTTAATTATGTATCGGAGGAATCTGATGAGAAGGCTTCCCGGAGACTTCCTTCCATGGCTGAACTTATAGAGAACACAGATGAGAGCGAGTTTATGGATGATGAGGGAAACTCTGTAAGGAAGGGGCTAACCGGAGCTTCAGATATGAGAATACTTGCGGTGGATGACACGCCTGCTAATCTGGATATCCTTGTAAGGATGCTTACTCCTATGGGATTTACTGTGGATACTGCATCCAATGGGCAGGAAGCTGTGATTCAGGTTAGGAAATTTAGATATGATCTGATTTTTATGGATCATCTGATGCCAATAATGGATGGCGTAAAAGCTCTAAGGCAGCTCCGTGATGAAAAACTTTGCGACAATACTCCGATTATAATACTGACTGCCAATGCCATTGAGGGTGAAGAGGAGAAGTATTTAAATGAGGGCTTTGCAGCTTATCTTACTAAGCCTTTTACTGAGGATATGGTAACGGATATCCTTAAGAGATTCCTTCCTCTTAAGGATTCCAATGTCAGCGGAAGCATGGATGTCATAGCCTGGGAGAATCTGCAGGAGCGCATTCCTATGGTTAGGGTTGCAGATGCAAGAGAGTATACTCTTCATGACATCAGGCTTTATAAGAAAATTCTTCTTGAGTATTCAAAGGAAGAGTCAGTCAGCAGGATTTCGCAGGCAATTAGAAATGCGGATTACACAAGCTGCATGGCTCTCATAAGATCTGAAAGAGATATGGCAAAGCTTATTGGTGCGGATAAGCTTGTGAAAATGACTGAGAGACTTGAGGCGATTTGCAGGAAGAAGGAATTTGATCTTTTGCGGGAGAGAATAGGAGCTTTTGCAGAGGAGAGAAATGATATTGCACATGCACTTTACGAGGAATTGCAGGTAGAAAATAATGAGTAAGAAAATACTTGTTGTTGATGATTCTGATATTGAAAGAATGTATTTGCTTGAGCTTTTGGGGCATATTGAAGATATCAGTTATGATGAGGCAGCAGGCTTTGAAGAAGCTATGCAAAAACTTGAGCAGGAAAAATATGATCTTCTGATCATTGATTACTATTTATCCGAGGGTACCGGGGAAGAGCTGCTAAAACGTATCTCCAGCGGAAATCCTTCGGGAAATGGAGAGACTAACGCAGTTGCCATGGGACATGACGCAGATTTTGGCGAAGAGTCTCTTAAGGAGAGCGGTTTTATCAATTATATTGAAAAGCCTGTTGAATTCAATATGTTAAGGGCTGCTATAAACATGTATTCCAAGGTCAATATTTGAAATGGCTTATTTATATTTATGTTTTTACAACTGTGTCAGGAAGTTGACAGGATACAGGACTACTGCCCAGTAGTATGAGGGGGATAAAATGCTGCTTCACAATCTATCGTTTGGTATTTCAGCTATTCTTTATGACTTGATAATTTGTTTTTTTCTGAAGTTGACTTATACGGATTCTTACAGTACCACTAAAGCTTTCAGGCGCTTCGCCTATGTACTTACAATTGCCGCAGCTATCGATGTAGCTACTGTTGGCATTGAAATATATGCGCTGTATGTGCCGATAGCAGGTCATTACATAATCCATTCACTTAATATCCTTACTTCTACGGTTGCAGCTAATTCCTATGCCGAATACATAGTGGCATGTGCAAATGTGGATATAAAAGAGACTCTGTTAAGTAAGATCAACCTGACAGTAATAATTGCGCAGTGTTTTCTTTTAGTGCAGAATGTCTACACGGGAGCTGTCTTTGAATATACTGTTTCAGGCGGCTATAAGCATGGGGTTCTTTTTTTGGCATGCTCATTGCTTTTCCCTGCTTATTACATTCTTCTGGCAACCGGTTTTGTAAGTGTAAACAGAAAAAGCTATACACTTTTGCAGCTGGTTAGCATTATAACTGCAACGATACTTGTCATTGCAATCTATATGGTACAGATGATGTGGCTTCAAAGTGTGGTTCTGACATTTTTTGCGGCATCAGTTGCACTTCTTGTTCTGTTGTTTACCCTTGAAACACCGGATTATCATAAGCTTGAGAGTACGATTGGCAAGCTTGAAGCTGCTGAGAAGGAAGCTCTTGATGCCAGGAAAAAGGCGGAAGAAGCAAATGATGCAAAGAGCGATTTTTTGTCGCAGATGTCTCATGAAATAAGAACGCCTATCAATTCGATTCTGGGCTTTGATAATTTGATTCTGGAAAATACCAATGACAACAAGATTTCTGAATATGCTTCGAAAATAAAGGGAGCAGGGGAAACACTGCTTGCTTTCTTTAATAATCTGTTAAATCTGATAGCACAAAATCCCGGAGAGGATGTAGATATCGGCAGTCTTTTTGATTATTCGGCACTACTTGAAAATGATCTTGATGAGATTATCGTGCCAATCATGCCAAGAGCGCAGATACTGGTGGTTGATGATAATGCCATGAACGTTGACCTTCTGCTCAAGATACTAAATAAAACAGAAGCTCAGATAGATACAGCCGTAGATGGACAAAAGGCTCTTATGAAGCTGAGAAAAAAGACCTACGACCTGGTAGTTATGGACCATATGATGCCCATAATGGACGGTATTGAAACTCTGAGCATCATGAGAGAAGAGAGACTAAGCAGAAATGCACCTGTAATAATGCTGACGGCAGGAGGTCTTAGAGGGGATGAGGAGAGATTTAAGGAGCTTGGTTTTGATGCATATCTGACAAAACCTGTTGAAGCTGAAAAAATATATGCTCTTTTGATTGATATTATGCCCTCAGCACTTATCGATAGCAGGGCTTCTCTTGAACACGTATATTATATGGAAAATAAGCAGAAAAATTCTGAGAATGGTGCAGTACCTGTAGAAGACGTTCCTAAGAAAAGAACGTTGGCTGAGATTTTTTCTGACATCAATGTGGAAGCCGGCCTTGGCTTCTGTATGGGGGATGAGGATTTTTATCTGTCTCAGATAGAGATGTTTGCTGACAGCGATAAAGGCAATGAACTCACAAAATGTCTGGAAACAAACAATTTTGATGACTATCTGATTATGGTTCACTCCTTAAAAAGTACGGCAAAAACAATAGGTGCTGATAGCCTTGCTGAGGAAGCATTAAAGCTTGAAAATGCCATAAAGGATGGAAATACAAAGCTTGTTGTAGATGAGCATCCGGCACTTAAGGAACACTTTGAAAACTTAAGCTTAAGGCTTAAGGAGGGTATAAAAGAGTATAATTCAAAAGATGCTTTGATAGAGAAGAACTATCAGGGTACGACTGACCTTTCACCCGAGATTAAGGAGATGGCAGGTTCCGGACTTTCAGCGCAAATACTGCTTGCTCTTGCAAACACGGTGGATTCAAGGGATGTGAATAATCCGGGAAGATCCATGAGGGTTGCGAAATACTCGATTGAGATCGCACGAAGACTTGGAAAGAGCGAAACAGAGCAGCAAAGCATTTATTACATGGGACTTGTGCATGATATAGGAAAGCTGGTAATACCTGAGAAGATACTGCGAAAGCCTGATATTCTTACTGAGGATGAGGCTGAGATAGTTCGTCAGCATCCGATAATAGGTTATGAGATTCTGAGAAATATATCTGAGATGCCGGGGCTTGCAACAGGAGCAAGATGGCACCATGAGAGATATGATGGGACAGGATATCCCGATGGACTTGCAGGAGAAGAAATACCTGTTGAAGCCAGAATCATTGGAATAGCTGACGCTTATGATGCCATGACATCCGAGAGACCGTACGCTTCCGTGATGCCTCCTGCAAAAATAAAAAAGGAACTGGATAAAAACCGCGGGAAGCAGTTCGATCCAGTTCTCGTAGATGTACTTATAGCCATGATCGATGAGGATACAGGCATGTTATAAAAAGTATTCAATAATCGTAATGGACCAGGTCCAGTACGGTTATTATTTTTTCTGAGGAAAAACAGGAATCTATAGGTATTCTGAATTACAACAGATCTCTTATGGCGAACTCTGCCAGCATACGGTTTGCTTCACGGAGGCTTTCACGCCTGATATGCACTGTATCGCCATCCTTCATGACGAACATCTGAAGATCCTTGTCTATATTCTTGGCATGGGCGAGGTTTACCAGGTAACTTTTGTGGCAGCGCATGAAAGAATCATCGGGAGTCTGGGCTTCGATATCGTCCAGTTTTCCGGTGAGCTGAAGAGTTGCACCGTTAGCCATATGCATGTAGAGAGTATGGGCGCTCTGCTCAACATAACAGATTTTTTCGAAGGAGAAGGTCATATCCTTTCCGCCAATGCGGACGGATACACCGCCCTGGGCACCTTTCATCTGTGCTGCAAGGTCAAGTACTTCACCGACCTCTGTTGGATTGAAGGGTTTCATAAGATAGCGGATCACGCGGTTTTTATAGCCTTCCATGGCGTGGTCCTGACTTGATGTCGCAAATACGATTGGAACTGAAGCGTCGATACTTCGAATTTTGCTGGTTGCATCAACACCTCCCATTCCCGGCATGAGTATATCCATGAAAATGAGATCATAGATGCCTGGCCTGAAATTTGATAAAAAGTCCTCTCCGGACTCAAAAAGGTTTATTTCCGTTCCGGGACGCTGTTTTTCAATAATGAATTGAAGCTGACGTCTCTGTGCCATTTCGTCGTCACAAACAGCAACTTTTAGTATATCTGAACTACTCATATATCTCTTCCTCATAAAAAGATTAAAGCATTATAAACTAATTGTAATAATTATATAATATCATAATTAGACATATTGAGAACAGTCATTAACATAAATATAATAAAAGTCAAGTACGAATTATGTAGCAGCCCATGCATATTTGGGTAAACTGTTTCCGTATCAGATTGTTATACTTAATTATGAAGATTTTTGTTTCGAAGGAGCGTCATTCCTTTGAACGAAAGGTGATGGGGAGATAGATGAATAATATTAGCTTTGGAAACAGGGCACTTGCGCACATGAGTACTTTAATTGCCATTTGCGCATTTATCCTGTTTCCTTGCTGCAGTAATACTGCTAAAGCTGCAGATTTGGGAATATATCATAATAAAGTTATTTTCACTGCACCCAGTGCGGAGAAGATATATGATGGGACACCGCTCACAGAACAGATTGATGTGACAGCTCAGGGACTTCCTGAGGGGTATACATACAAGGCTGTTGCAGAGGGTAGTATTACATTTCCTGAAGATAATGCAGATAATAATAATATTGTAACGGATTATATAATTTTTGATCCCAGCGGGCTTAACGTTACAGATAAGTTTGTTAACGTAGAGCTCAGGCCGGGTACGCTTAGAATCAGCGAAAAAGAGGCAGTCCTTGGTGCTACAAGGAAGGTTGAAGAGGATAGTGCTAAAAAGAGTGAAGTATTAACTGATGATTCTGACAATGGTGAGTCTGTTCTTATTGAAGATGAGGAGACTGCTAAATCAGATAAAATAAAAGATAAGAGTGATGTTTCGTTGGAATTGATCTTATATAGTTTCTTGGTGATGATAATGCTTGCCGTTTTTGTCATATTTATGATGGATAGCAAAAAAATGAGGGAAAAATGAAGTCAATTCAGGAAAAAATAACGCTTTTAACTACAATAGCCATACTGATGGTAGTACTTATTGTCGGTGGCACTGCAGTTTATACATTGAGACAGTCGGGCAACTATGATTCAGCCCGTATCTTAAATCTGACCTGTGAGACTGAGGCGGATGCGATAGACAGGGTTCTTTTTAATACCGAGGAGGCTGTAAATATCCTTGCTGATTATGCGGTCGAACGTCTTTTTTCTGTGGAAAAGCTTGCCGGTGATGAAACTTACAGAGATAGTTATACTGTGCAGCTTTCCAATCTTTTTTCAAATATAGCTGAAAATGTTCCCGGAACAGTTTCATATTATGTTCATTACAATCCTGATATAATGCCATCTGACAGTGGGCTACTATACATAAGGGACACACCGGATGATGAGTTTTACTATATGCAGCCTACAGATATTTATGCATTTGATAAGGAGGCTTATGAGCATGTAAACTGGTGGTACATTCCTGTTCAAAATGGTGCTCCAACCTGGCTTGAGCCATATCATAATGCTAACATGGATAAATATCTGATATCTTATGTAGTTCCTCTTTATGACAATGGTGTTTTGATAGGCATTGCCGGAATGGATATAGATTTCTATGGCATGATCGATACCGTAAAGCAGATAAAGTGCTATGATACCGGCTACGCTTGTCTTGCTGACAAAGATGGAACAGTATATTACAACCCGAATTTTGATGCAGGTACTTCACTTGATGAGATGGATGTAAAGGGTGATTTCTTTTTTGAAAATGAAAGTAATGGTATTGGACTTACCACATATACTATGAAGGGTGTTGAAAAGCAGCTTGCGTTCAGAACTCTTCTTAATGGGATGAGACTTATCATAACTGCTCCGGTTGATGAGATCATGGCTATGAGCAATGAACTTATGAGAAGAGTTGTTATTTCTACTATAATAGTACTTGTTACTTTCCTTCTTCTTACAATAATGGTGAGCCGCAGGATTACCGGTCCGCTGAAGAGCCTTGCACATGTTGCGCGTGAGATAAATGACGGAAAGCTTGAAGTGACTTTCCCTAAAGAGACAAAGGACGAAGTTGGCGAACTTACTCATGCAATGGAAAAGATGGTTCATCATCTTAAACATCATATTGATGATTTGAACTCACTGGCATATCATGATGCGTTGACGGGTGTTAAAAATAAGACAGCATATGATGATGCTGCATCAAAGCTTGATATGCAGCAAGGCGAAAAGGAATATGGTATTGTGGTATTTGATGCCAATAATCTTAAAAAGATAAATGACACCTATGGACACGAGCGTGGAAACATCTATCTGCAGAATGCCTGCAGACTGACCTGCCGTATTTTCAAAGGGAGTCCTGTATTTAGAATTGGTGGAGATGAGTTCGTTGTTATATTACAGGGTGATGATTACGATAACTGTTATAAGCTTCTCAGAGATTTTGATGTTGAGGCTGAGAGACATAATCTTGAAACTGTAAATGAATGGGAAAAGATAAACATCGCTAAGGGAATGGTGAAATACGATCCTGAAACCGATGCAAACGTAGAATCCGTATTCAAGCGGGCAGATGCAAGAATGTATGTGGCAAAGCAGAAGATGAAGCTGGCTGAGATGGGGTAAACGATCTGGTCCAAATTTCATTTGATCATGCATTACAATATATTATAGAAGAAACAGATTAGGCACTGATGGTTGTAGATATCGTCAGTGCTTTTTCTTTGTTCTTTAGTGCTGGATCAGGTCTTGCTGAGAAATGACTGTGCGGCTTTATTTCTATTAATATGCTATTGACCTCAGAATATAACTGCTTAACAACTTTCATATTAGTTAAAAATTGTCAAGTACGAGTTTTGAAATAAATTGTGCATAATTTGTAAATTTTCTTGAAATAAAGTTTCGTATAATCTAAATGAACTATTATATTTATAATAATATGAAGGGGGAATTGCATAATGCGAAAGAACATTGCAAGAAAACTTGCTATGCTTCTGGCACTAGTAGTACTTGTAACGACCTTTGGGTCAGATTACAACAGTATAGGTGCCCATGCTACATCTGAAGCTGATATCCAGCAAGCATCCACTGAAAAGTATTCATCGCTTTTTACCGAGAATATCGGTGATGAGCAAAATGTTGAACAGGAGGCTCCGGCTGAAGAGGTCGTGGAAGAGCCTGTTCAGGATGAGGTTGTACAGGAGGAGCCTGTAGCAGAAGAACCTGCTCAGGAAGAGCCTGCACAGGAAGAACCTCAGGTACAGGAGGAGGTTCAGGCAGAGGAGCCTGTAGCCGAAGAGCCTGCGCAGGAAGAGGTTGTTCAGGAAGAACCTCAGGTACAGGAAGAGGTTCAGCCTCAGACAGAGGAAGCTGCTCCTGCAGAAGGTCAGACTTCTGAAGAGACCAAGACAGAAGAGGCTGCTCCCGCAGAACAGACTGCTGTAGAACCCGCTGCTGAAAATGCAGAGGAAGTTGCTCCTGCAGAAACACCTGCAGATCCTGAAGCAGTAGAG
The DNA here is from genome assembly GCF_000701985.1 of Butyrivibrio sp. WCE2006. Classification (NCBI taxonomy): domain Bacteria; kingdom Bacillati; phylum Bacillota; class Clostridia; order Lachnospirales; family Lachnospiraceae; genus Butyrivibrio; species Butyrivibrio sp. WCE2006. The sequence continues at coordinate 95,323 of NZ_JNKH01000014.1, forward strand.
GAAGCTCCTGCTGAAGAGAAGGAAGAAGCTAAGGAAGAGGAAGAAGTAACTGTAGCTGAAGAGAAGTTAGTTACAATTTCTTATGCTACAACCGAAGGCGGTTCAGTTTCTGTTCAGAGTGAAGAAGTTGATGTTAATGCAGAGGATGCAAAATTCAACGGATCAACTGCAACAGCTGACGAAGGCTTCAAGTTTACAAACTGGACAGATGAGAGCGGTAAGGAAGTTGAGACAGATAAGACTTTTGTACCTTCAGATGCTCAGATAGTTGATGGTGCAGTTTATACTGCTAATTTTGAAAAGCTTGAGGAGAAACTTCCTGCACAGACTTTCGAAGGACAGGCCGGCGATGCTTCTGTATATGTTGAAGCTCCCGAGGGTGCTTTTCCTGAAAATACCCAGATGACTGTTACAGAAGTTAAGGATGAGGCTATCATTAATGAGATCAAGGATACTGCCAACGATGAAGTTGATAACTCAGAGCAGACAGCCATCGTTGTAGATATCTCATTTACACATGACGACATTGAAATTGAACCTTTAGCTCCTATCTCTGTAAAGATTACAAGTTCAATAGTAAGTACTGAAGAGGATACACAGGTAGTACATAGAGATGATGATGGAAATACTAATGTTATTGAAGCAACTATTTCCGATGATGCAGCTGAGTTTACTTCATCCGATTTCTCAATCTATGCTATCGTAATTGATCCGGATCCTACTGTTGTTACACCCAGACGTACTTACAAATTCACAGATTCAGACAGAACACCGTATGAGTTCTTTAATGAACTGGGTCAAAAAGTAGATAGCCAGATAGTAAAGAATGGTGACACACTTGCAGCAATTGAACCCCCTTATCATAATGGATGGGCGTTTATTGGCTGGTATTTAGTTGATGAAACAAGCCATGATTATACAGACACTAAGGTAGAACTCGGACAGGTTATAAATGGTATTACTGCCGATGAAACCGTTGAACTCAGAGCTAAGTATAAAGATCACTACACAATTACTTACTGCGATGAGAAGGGTACAGCTATTCATACTGATGATGTTGTATCAGATGATGGTACTTATAAAATTGAATGGCCTTATACACCTATGAGCCAGGATTCTGCTTTCCTTGGATGGAAGCCTACAAAGAATCCAGATGCCATAACTGTAATAACCGAAGGCAGGACATCACCCTTTGAAAACGGAACAGAGATAAAGGTCACTAAGAGCGTTGAGTTTACAGCTTATACTCCTAAAGGATATTGGCTTGTGTTTGATGAGAATGCTGCAGGCGCAAGCTATGTAGGACCTCAGTTTGTAGAGCTTGGTCAAAATACAAAAGATCCTACAAAATATAATAAGGATGATGCAGGTAACGACATACAAGACCAACCTATATGGCCTACAAGAATAGGATATAAAATTGAAGGTTGGTACACAGAGGCACCTTCAGAGCGTGGTGGTGAACCTGGCGGAACAAAATTTGTGTTTGGACAGCCCCTTTCCGAGAAGACTACTCTATACGCTAAGTGGGTTCCGGCTAATGAAGCAGATTATACAGTAGTTATTTGGCAGGAATCTCTGAAAACCAATGAGGATGGTTCAAAGGTTTACGCATATAAAGAGTCTTTAACTAAGAGAGGTATTGTTGGCAATGATGTTATCATAGACTTAAATCATACTGATTACAAGGCAGATATTGCCGGAACAGAGAAACAGTATATAGGCTTTGACCCTGATCATTATGACACAGGTAAAAAGATTAAGGCAGAAGGTAATACTGTAGTAAATGTATATTTCAACAGAATAGTAACTTGTAAAACTAAATTCCACCCCTTTAACACACGACATGGAACTTACTAATTCCAAACTCGGGTATGGAATTTACTAATTCTTATTGATATCATCCATAGGTTCATCCACATATGCTCTCCGGCATTAAGGAGGAACTTATGGAATCCACTAATAAGAACAAGCATCTTGATTTAGACAAGCGTTATGAAATCCAGCATGGTTTGGATGACTCTCTCAGCTTTAAAGCCATTGGAGCTGCGATAGGAAAAGACTGTACCACTATTTCAAAAGAAGTCAGAGCACATATCATATATGAAAAGAAGGGCGCTCCTTATCGGCCTTTCAATGACTGC
>NZ_JNKH01000015.1:0-87907 GCF_000701985.1 Butyrivibrio sp. WCE2006
AAAAACTTTACCCTAGCTTATTTTTTCAAGCACCCTATTTTTTTCTAATGAATTCCAAATATATTTACCAAACTTTAATAAATTACTATCAAAAATTCGTTTATAATTATTATAGCTATCTGCTAAAAGTTTTGTTCATTTTATCACTTTTAAAGGAGTGTTATGGGACTTATAACTCTTAATTCCAATCAGGTTATACATAGATCCGGGGATAAAGTAGAATCATTGGAAATCGTCGTAAAAGGCTCCGTTTCTGTTTCAGCCAATGGCCAGTCAATCACAATTGGCACCGGTGGCATACTGGGTGTTGCCGAAAAACCCGGAGCTGAATACATTTTCACCTATTCTGCCAATGAGGATTCCTCCATCTTCTCATACGCTTATACAGATATTAGTGACATATATAAAGTAGTAAAATGCAATCCCAAAATAGCGCCCATTCTGGCGGCTCAATCCGTAAAAACCGTCGTTCTCAGTCTTGATAAATACAATGATGACTATGAAACGATTCAATCAGAATATGACCGATTAGACACAGACAGAGCAAGTTATCCCATGATGGCAGTTTCTGTAGGAATGGATATAGAGACTTTCCCGGAGCTTGATGACATTGAGCCTCCGGTAAAAGAGTATGCCCTAAGCGAATGGCAGGAAAAGTATTTCAGAAGTCTGAACTCCAAAGAGGATCTTATGAAAAAGGCCTGCTATTGCTGCTCTTCCGATATAGCAAACGGCTTTATTATGAATGCCGTAGAAGCCCTGAGTTTTATTTCTGCCTGCAGGGACAAGCTTTGGGAATATAAACGCGGTTTTCAGAAAGAAACCGGTAAATTCTATCAGACAATGCAGCTTGCAAAAGCAAAGTCGGATGACCTTAAGAGAAACGGCTCTGATGACGGTGTCTTGAGCATAGATATTCACAATGCCCTCAATACCATATTGCAATATGCAGATACCGATGAAGAAGTAACAGAAAACTTCAAAAAGGCTGTCACTGAATTCAAGAATTCACCGGTCAGAAACGATACTACCGATGAAAGCAGGCTCCTTCGAAGAAATGTTGCCAAAGATTTCTACAGCATCTACACCGCTGTCTTTTTAAGAAGCCTGAAAGACCCCCATGTTCCATCAGAAATAATGATGTTTCTAATGTTTGGTTTTGTCGATGAAAATCTCGCAGGGCTTGAAAACACAAGGCAGCTCTATGCCCTTATGAAAACCTATACACCCGATCCCGAAGGCCGTGTTGTTACCATCTATGAATGGTTAAAAAAAATATATTCCATGGAGCTTGAGCCCTCCAGGAATGAGTTTGATGAGGATTATTTCACTGCACTGAGAACGCTTAAAACAAACGGCGAAATTTCCGAAGAACAGATGGAATTCATGAAACTGAATCCCTTAGAAAGACTTAAGTTCGAAATAAAAAATCTTTTTGCTCTTGGAAACAGAATGACCTTCGGAAGGCCGACCACTTTTGTTCCCGTTTTTGACGCTGAAAATGTAATACGTCCACTCGAGAGCGCTTATATCACCACTCAGAGAATTAATGATTTCTATGAATCTATAAAAACCATAGATTTTTCCCTGTTTTGCAGGCAGACCATTTATTCCAATCCCGAAATAGGAATCACTCAGGCATTTGTCGACGAAGACATTATGCCTTATACTATACTAATGCCAAATATGGGAAGCCGTGCTTCTCTCTGGCAGGAAATAGAGGGCAAGAGAAGAACCACTCCCGCAAGATTTATCATTTCTATTTTCAACACGGAGACTCTTGAGGATGTTATGATACGTCTGTGCGGCGAGTTCAGGTGGGAAATGTGCAAGACCATGCAGGGTGTTCACTGGAATGATGTGACTGACCCATCCCTGACATCAATGTTTTGCGATTATCTCCAGTTCTATAAAAAGAATCATTCACTATCAACAGATATGAAGGAAAAGCTCAGGGGAGATTTAAAACGATACAGTAACAATTTTAAAAATGTGTTTATTGCAGATTATATCAGTTACATCAAGTTTGAATCCAACTCCTCTCCCCGCCTGAATAAGGTTTCAAGAGAGATACTGTTTACTTATTGCCCATTTTCCAGAGAATACCGTGAAAAGCTTGTGGACAGTCCAATTTACTCCGAGCTTATAAAGAAGCATTCCGCTCGCACCGGAAGTCTGGCAAGACCTCTCTCCAACATGATAAGGAAGGTCAGAAACGAGGGTAATGAAGTTCCAACGGAGTTGCTGGATCAGTTTGACTATCTGCAAAAATAGTTCTATTTAAGAAAGGATATATATGCAATTTAGATGTGATGAATGTAATTATTATGAATATGATGAGGATGATGATGCATACTACTGCAGCGTAGATATGGATGAAGATGATTATGCAAGACTTATGGGTAATTCCAGAAATGAATGCCCCTATTATCAGAATAACAACGAGTATGAAGTTGTTAAGCATCAAATGTAAGGATGCAATCGAACTATAATAGTTCATATGGGGTCTTACTAATGGCTCCTCAAAAATACTTTCTTATGAGAGGTAAACTACTTGAACGTCTATGACTTCGACGAAACAATATACAGTAAAAACAGTACTGTAGCTTTTATATTATGGTGTATGCACAGGGACCCCAAGCTCTGGCTTTCGTTCATGCCATCATTTTCCAAAAGTCTTGTGCTGTACAAAATAGGAAAAATCCCCACTTATCTTATGATGAGACATTTCTTTTCCGTTTTGGGAAAAATAGATGATTTCGATGAAAAGATTGAAAAATTCTGGGATGAAAACGAAAAATTCATATCTGAGTGGTATCTGAAACAGAAAAGGTCCGATGATCTGATCATCAGCGCTTCTCCCACATGTATTATTGCTCCCATAGCAAAGCGGCTGAATATAAAGTTTGTCGCAACAGATTATGACAGGGAGACCGGAGTTTTTGTCAACAACCTAATGTATGGCAAAGGAAAAGCCAGATATATCATCGACAGTGATTTTCCTGTAATTGAGAATTTCTACTCCGACTCGCTTTCTGATACTCCCATTGCACTATGTGCGGAAAAGGCTCATCTTGTGGTAAACAAGGCACAGAAAATTATCGACTGGCCGCACCTTGATAATGACATCCTGAAAGAAGTCCGCCGCCAACTCAACACCGGCTGGAAAATCCATATATAATAATACGTCCCGAGTAATGACTTCACCCCGGTTGCCAAAAGCGCATAATCGGTTGAAGATATATATACTCGGGACTAACATTTTCTTTATGTGTTTTTGCATTACAATCATAAATCAGATGTGCAGCAAGGGCATTTTGTAGCTTTGATGTTGATTTCGCTCTGGCAATGAGGGCAGATCTTTGTTGTAGGTGCCTCTTCTTCTTTTTCCTTCTTAACCTTGTCACTAAGCTTATTAAGTGACTTGACTATGCAGAAAATAACAAGAGCCATAAGCAGGAAATTGATAATTGCTGTGATGAACACACCATAATTAAGAGTAGCTGCTCCTGCTTCCTGAGCTGCTGCAAGGTTAGGGTAATGAGATCCATCCAGAGCAACAAACCAGTTAGAGAAATCGATTCCTCCTGTAAGTACGCTAATCACAGGCATAATGATGTCATTAACCAGTGAAGTGATGATCCCCTGGAATGCTCCTCCGATAATTACACCGACAGCAAGGTCCATAACATTGCCGCGCATTATGAATTCACGAAATTCATTAGCAAACCCCTTGCCTTTTTCCTTAGCTTTTTCCTTGTCTACTACCATTGTTCTCCTCCCTTCAATTTTTTATTCATTTGTGAATTATAAAAAAGAAACTTTTTTTCAAACCTCTTGAAATTATACCACATATTGGGTATTATTAAATAGTTCTTTGCAGGACTAGTACATCGGTAGTATGTCAGCTTCCCAAGCTGAAGAGGCGGGTTCGACTCCCGTGTTCTGCTGTGCCTTAGTCCGCATGACTAGGGCATTTTTTATTTTCCGTGTGAACTTAGATCACTTCCAACGCTCCCCTTGTAAGAAGTCCGGCAATACCATCAACTTCACCCCCATAATAAAACAAGTCCGGGGATAGACTGACCGGCAGCACCTTATAAAATTACTGACCATTAATCACATCTTTTAAAGCTTCAAACAGTTTTTCCTGATCTTCTTCACTTATGAAATCATTGATATCAAGTTCTTTTCCTGTACGATCTTCATACATTTCTTCGAAAGATCTTCCCTGATCAGCAGGGTCCAGGTCCACATCCTTTGCATGGCTTTTGAGTGAATTATCATCTGAAAGAGCTGCATATGCAAGATTGTGCTGAAGCCATTCAAAAGCCAGATCAGAGGCTTCGCGGTAGCTCTGCATGTCTCTTCCATGTATAGGGTGAACATCGATAAGAGCCTGACAGATTATGGTTATATCCGCTATATTATTTATTTTATAGGAATCCTCAACTCTCCAATTGTCTGTTGTGTAAACAGCGCTGTAATCTGTGCCGTCATATGTAAAGGCATAATTAGAACCATTTCCGTCAAGATCTCTTAAATTAATATCCGCTGTGGAATTAAGTATCCCCTTCTCACCTGCTTCCTTTGCCTCGGCAAGCTCCTCTTCAGAAATGTTATTCTCTAAAGCTTCAGTGATTTGCTCCGGGTCTAAATCATTACTGTCTGCATCCTCAGTTGCACCGGTTGTGTTATCTTCAGCCTTATTTTCTGATTCATTATCAGATGCTGCTACCTCTTCTCTATCAGATACATCTGATTTTGTCTCTTCCTCTGAATAATCTGTAGCTTCATTTTCCAGATCGGGACCTGAAGCGCCATTGCTATCTTCGTCAGTATCAGAAGCTTTTTTCTCAGCTCCCACAGGTTCAAATATTCCACTCTCAACTGCATCTTTATCATCTTTGGTAAGTCCTAATTCACCAATATCGCCACAGCCCGCAACCAGTACTAATGCAATTGCCGCACTAATAATTCCTGCTCTATTTTTATTAAACATATAGTTTATCTCTCCCATATTTATTACTTTCAGAATAAATTCATATTATCATAAGTTCCTCAGATAGTTCATATTCCTGCAAATCCATCCTGTATACCTTTCCTAATTATACATTCTTTAGCATCAGATTCAAGAATCCGGAAATCTATAGGAATTCCACGAAAGCCACAATAAGTTTTTCGCTTTCAAAATTCTCGCGGAGCGTTTTTTACAGGAAGCCATGAAATAAAAAGACTGCCACACCATTTAGTATGACAGTCACAACATCTCTTACAGTATCCGATTTTAACATTGCTATTTCTTTTTTGTTTTAGGCTTCAATGCAAAATCAACCACAGTTTTTATACATTTATCAACGTATTTTCCACCGGCTACCTGCTCAAGCTCATCATCATTGATTTCATCGTAAGTCTTAACCATATCATTTTCAGTTTTAGCGTTCATTTCAACAGTATTCATTTCTTCTGCTCTCGTCATGCTTCCACCTCCTTATATCCATGAAGGTTAAATTGTTATGCACCCTTCACCCCGTCAATCATTATACGACATATTTTTGTATTATTCACTTAATATATTATTAAAAAACTATAATCAAAATAATTATTCTTATTCCTGTACCTTTTCATCGAAAGTGATCCAGTTTCCATCGTAGTTGATCATTCTTCATCTTCCTCTAAAATCTGACTAAGTCCGGTCGGATGCCAGTACCATTACCCACTCACTTCGTTCATGAACGATACCAGGCTCCATGAAAATGTTTGTGGACTCTTTGTTATTCTTTCTTCTTACAGCCTCATCATATAAAACGCAGTCCAACAAATGTCCAACACATTTCAGAAAATTTCAGGAATTTTCATTTTCTGAATTAACACTTTCAATGAGTTCTCTCCTATCCCAGTATGAAAGGTTGTCCATTGTTCTAAAACCTCCTGCCATCTGGGATTCATCCTGTCCTACTAAGCTTTCTTCTTTTAGCTTTTCTATTTTTCCATCGAGCCTGCTGTAGTAAATATCTGATGAGTAAGGATCAATATTTCTCGGAACATTCCTATCATCTTCCACATAAGCAAATAAACCGTAAAGTTCTGTTTTGGATGCTGATTCAGGATCAACCTCATTTACATTAACCTTGTAGAGACTTTCCTGTCCGTTTCCGGTGACATATACCTCCACTACAGGATTTGCAGGATCATAATCATCCGGATACTTTGCCTTTAAATCATATTCCCCGCCATTCTCTGACACGGTCGTCGTCTCATGGAAAAAGGCACTTCCATAATAATTTTGAGGAACATCTGACTTCTCTGATACAGTGCTGTCATCCTGTGGGAACATGTCCTGATTATTTTTATTCATTCTGTCAAAAGTACTAGAGCTACCAGGTACATAGCTGCCATCCTTTAAGCCATTCAGTTTTTGAAGGAAGGAGTCATAAAAGGCATTTTCTTTAGACACATAAGCCTTATTTGCAGATGTTATCTCCGAATTATTTCTCTCATATTTGGCTACATTAATTGCATCTATTGCAGAATCTACCGTGCCGCCAAGTATGTCCTGAACGCCTGATATGTTATTATCAGTCATCTTCGCGCTCTCTTTCATTTCTCCATAGAGACTGGTAGCGACTGATTCCTTATTGCCATCAACATATCCCAAGCCGTTATATCCGGTTTCTCTTGCAGCGTCTATCCAGGCGCTTTTTACAGCCTCTGAAGCATTAGGTGCAACCCTCTCCAATGCAGCTACATCTCCATCTATTCTTTGGAGCTTGCCTATTGCGGTATTCTTTTTTCTCTGAGCTTCCCACTCCGCCTTGGAATAATCTGATTGTGAGGTCTTTTGTGCAGTATTTGCAGCATTATTAAAACAGATTGCAAAATTATCGGTTCGTGTATTTTTTAAATCATTTATCTTTGCATTAACAGCCTTATATTTATTGGTGTAAATATCCTGCCCATGCTTAAGCTCTGTCAAATTCAGCATCCGCAATTTCCTCCTCTCCGTAAACCGGGATTCTCACTAGTGCTGCTGTCATTAAATACCTCGACTTTTTACGAAGTATAAATTGTTCTTCTGCAAGGCGGAGGAATGAGTCGTACCGGGCGGTACGGCGATTGACGCCAACGCAGCAGAAGACAATTTAGACAAGTAATAAAGTCGACTTATTTGATGACAGTAGCACTAGACTCGTTAATACCTCGTCAAGTATTCACCCATGGCTCGCACTAAGCTCGAAAAAAAGCCTAATATCAGTAGATATCACTCCATTGATATTGGGCTTTTCTGTTATATCTGGTATATCGGATTGTTTTTACAGATACTTTATAGCAAAAATAATATTTTTAGCACAAAAATTCATTTTTATTATTTTATTGATTTTAGTCGCGTGTTTTACCTATCTTTTTCCCTGACATAAGTGCCAATAAGAATACTGAAAAGCTTGCAAGCATTCCTATAAATGTCATCGTTATACGATCGTCATCACCTGTCCTTGGCAGATCATTAGTCTGGTCGGTTGTCGTTGCTGTATCTGTAGGAGTTGTAGGAGTAGCAGGCGTCACAGTCTGTACCGTAGATGCAGCGTTCGCAGCATCGGCAGCATTGGTAGCGCCTGCCGGTTCACTTGCCGCTGCGTTTGCATTATCGTTTGCAGGCGTCTGTTCATCCCCCTGATTTCCTCCGGAATTACTCTCTTCACCAAGTAGTCCTGCGTCATAATTATCATTTATATCGACTGTAACTGCACCTGCTGTGATAGATGTGGCAGGTGTAAATAAAAGCATCGCACATAAAGGCAACGCCAATAGAAATTTAAATTTTCTCATAATCCTGTCTCCTTCCTGTCAGCCGACCCTTTTGGCAACCACAAGCAGTCTTCCGTTTTTCATGGTGTAATCACAGGTCGATAGTGTCAAAAGCTGGTCTCCATAAGTTGCTGTAGCTGCAATCTTGTGCATGGATCTTGCTTTTAGATTGGCAACATATTTATCAAAGGATTCCTCATCACCTATATTTATGTAGTCTGCATAATTAAAGCCATTCTTTTCGCCATTCGCAGTTGTATCAACAACAGCTATTATTTCATAAAATCTCTGCTCTGACGGTGTATCCAGTTCAATAGCCTGATGCTTTCTAAGATAGTCATCCTCCTTGTAGTATTTAAGCGTTCCAAACAGTGCACCTGATTTCATGTTATGACCATGTATGAGCAGATGATTATCAGACATATCAAAACTGCATCTCTTATCCAAAACCAGAAGCCCGTTCCTATCTTCATTTCCAAAGAAATCGTGCTGGAGATAAAAATCATTATCTCCCTCTTTATACATTATCGGATAGTCGATTTCTGAGCCATTAATCCTTAGCCAGCCGCTTAAATCTCTATTCTTTTTATAAAGGTATTCTATTTTCAGAGAAACAAGATTCGTAATCTGCTCTTCGGAAGATTTACTTTTTTCCTCCATGACAGTCTTTGAATTTGAAACTGAGACTGCTGCCATGGCCTGAACTTTTCTCATATTAGAAGTGCTTCTATGCTCCTTTAAAAGCTCGATAGCAAAAATACCTGTCATTACCAGAAAGGTAATGCAGGATAACGTAAGGATAGTATTTCTTATTGTCTTTTTTAAATTCCCCCTACGCCTTCGCATAAGCAAAATTCCCCATACCATTTTAATAATTACAATACTTATATCGGCGAAAAACCTCTAAATGTTTATAGCAAATCCATCCCTATATCATATACATTGCCATTAACTGCATCATAAAGCCATCTTGCCATAGTCACATTATCCTGTGTGAATTTAGTAAAATATGGCTCTCTCACAGCCGTATGTACAGTTCCTCCTTTTGTAACTATAGGAAGGATCCAATTATCTATATACATTCCAAAGGATGGAGTCAGCTTTTTTAACTCCAAAACCATCTCCTTCAGCTGAAGATAATATGCATCCTGAACATCGGAATCCGTCTTATATTTCTTCTTGGTAATATCATTGTAATATGCAGTAAGAACATAGTCCCTCGTAGAACTTGAATAAAGATATCTGATTCTGTCGCCGTACTTTGCATAAAGATTTCTATACCAGGACAGCGTAATATTATCTGATTTTATGGCATCGCAGATAGAAGAAGGCGCCTTCCAGACTTCTCTGGCAGTGTATGCCCATTTCTCATATAATAGAAGCGCACTGTCAGAAAGAAGTGTTACATCTGCTGCCTCCGGATACCATTTTGACATTATTTCATCAGCAAGGGCAGGTACAGCAAAAGCACCAGCGCTATTACCTGCAATAAGGAGTTTTTCAGGATTCTCAAACAGCTCCTTTGATATTTTCATTGCTTCCAGGAAATTCCTGTAACCATGAAAGTGAAGAACATGCTGCTCTCCATCCTCTCCCTCATAGGGAAAATCATTATTCCCAATATGAAAATCTCCCGTAGCATAGGCTATATCAATAATACTCCAGTCCCTGAAAGGATTCTCCGCATCGCGAAGATTCATGATACCCATATCGATATTCATGATCTGTGTAAAAGGCCTTAGATTATTCCAGTAGTAATTAGGAAGATCCGCCGCCATTTTTCCACCAGTGATAGGCCTTGCCGCAGTATATTCATTATAGGCAACGCCGCCTCCTGAAAAGAAAATACACAGCTTCTTGGGATCCGCAATTTTCACATAAACATGATACTGTGATCCATCACCTGACATTCCTTCAGGAATAATGACCCTGTACCACTTTTTATTTTCAGGTTCCTCCGGAAGCTCAGGAGCAATAAGATCCATATCAACGATTGTCTTACCTATTGAGTTCTCTACAAAATCGCCAAACTGCTGTCCAAGCTTCATCTTGGCAAGTTTTCTTCTTTCCTTGTAACTCATACACCCCTCGTAAACTTTTTTATACGTTAAACATTCTCTGAGTAGCACTTCTCAGCTGCCTGAATCCAAACAGGAATGTTGCCACCAGTGCGATCGCAAATCCGGCCATAACAAATACCGCTGTATATGGAAATGTATTTTCTCTGGTCCAGATAAAGTATGCCTGTAAAAAGGCAAGTATGGCATCCAGCACAATATAAATTATGTATTCCTCGATTCTGAGCTTTATTGCTTTAGCAATGACCCAACATGTAACGGCATGCATAACCAGTGCCAAAGGTATCATCCACATGACGCTCCAGCCATAGAACCCCGTCACCTTATCAATGTAATAGGCTACTATATTGGTCAATAACATTTCTATAAAAAGAACCTTTAATACGTTATAGCGATATCTCATGATCGCCAGAATATCAAACCATAAAACCACACTGCCAAGCACTACCATTCCTACCCAGTTAACCGCATCTCCAAACAGGTACTTAATTGCAGTTCCCATTACGATGATAATTGCCAGAAGGAATGTGCATATCTTGACGAAGGTTACTCCATTGATCCTTCTCTCAGGAAGAGTCGGATAGGGCTCATCAATTTCATCCGAGAAATCATCGATATCATACATCTTTTCATCAATGCCGGTTCGCAAAATATCCTGCCGGCTAAGTATCTTACCTTCACATAAAGGACAGCAGGTTTTGTCTCCCCTTATAGTTATCTTACATTTTGGGCAATAGTACATTACTTACTCTCCTTACTCTTCTTTTCATGATGCTGTACATTAAAATCATTTGTGCTGATCTCTACGCCGATTCCCTCTGAAGTAAGTCTTCTGCATAAATTAAGCATCGTGGGATGTGAAGTGAACGCCGAGCATTCACCAAATACCATTTTATCCCTGAAGCTGCAGATTGTTATCTGTTCTTTAGATGCCGTCATAAATGCTGAAAATCTCTCAATAAAAGGAGTAACCTCTGCCGGCATCCTGATCATTCCCATGTTTGATATTGATGTGGTAACACCTTTCTTGGCAGCTGCGTCAAATTGTCCTACAACATAATCCTTTATAAAAAGCGGAACTACCTTAATTGCAATATTATGCTCAAGTGCCGCATATGAATTCATGGTCTCGTTTATTCGTGAAGGCTCCAGCTGTTCCCTGAAAGCATTATTCACAACCTTTATAATGCTTTCTAATGTGCTGTCAAAATCCATGGGATCAAATTTGATACTTATAACCCCAAAGAAATTCCTTGCGGTATATGACTGAAAGTACTGTCTCAAATTCACAGGGACACTGACTACGATAGGCTTTTTCTTCTGCGCAGTTGACATGGTATCTATTATCGCTGCAATATATACCGCCGTGCTAAGTACTCCCACTGTAGAATTATACTTTTCAGCAAGCTTTTTGAACGCCTTGGCTGATACACATGCTTCAACAATATGAGATTCGTTATTACTGTCAACTTCACCGTGTAGCTGATATGCATCATTTGAAGACAGGCTCTTTAGCTGCTTAAGCCCCTTCTGATTTTGGTAAAAATGTTTGAATGAATCGTTATTCTTTTCCTGAAGAGATGCTATTTCAGCAGCAAAGAAATCGCTGTCCACATGAAAATCGTGAGCAATTTCAAGGTATCTCGTGACAAGACGCCTGAAAAACATAAGTGCCCCCGTACCATCTGCCAAAACATGGAACATCTCAATACTTATTCTTCTTTTATAATAAAATACTCTGTAGAGAAGATTCTTTTTACCCGGAAGATACAGAGCACTGCAAGGAGGAAGATGTTCCTCCTCTACAATGCATTCCAGATTACTGTCCTCAAGGTAATACCAGAACAGACCTCTTCTCAAAATACAGTTAAAGAAAGGGTATTCGACGATGGATTCGTCAAGTGCCCTTTGTAGTATGACAGGATCTATTTCCTCCAATAGTTCGCAGGAAATACGGAATACTCTCGTATTAGCTCCGCGAACCGTTGAAGGAATAATCTTTGCCGCATTATCAAGTTTGTACCAATTAGAACTTCTTTCCATTACCTTGCATCATCTGCTGTCAGAGATTCTCTACTGTCTCTGTGACAGGCTCAATTGGTGATGTCTTTACTCTGTATATGACATCCTCAAGTGAGATGAACTTTTTCTCCTGTATAAATTTTAGATATTTAGGCGTAAGCCTCATTGTAATCCTGGGCTCAAGCGCTTTATTCACTCTCTCGCTTATGGTCTTGCAGGCATCGGCGGGATCATGCGACATACTCTTACTCAGAACACAAAGAAGTGTTCCTACAGTCTGCACAAGACCGCTCATATTAATATCTTTTCCTGCATCAACAGTCTGAAGAGAATTGACACTCCACTTTTTCTTTTCAGAGTATATGCCATATTCGCAGTCAACTTCAACAAGCTTCTGAGTTTTCAGATCACGAAGCCATGCTGTGTTACCGTTTACGAATATATCCTGCACCTGGAACAGTGTTCCATTGTAGGGAAATGAGATATTCTCACATCCGGTCATGGTGATATTAGCCTGTATCCTTGCAACTTCGTCAACCTTTTCAGAAGCTTCCCAGCTTCCCTCTCCCTCAGGACCGTTTACAAAGTCACCCCATTCCTCTGTCTCGCGAATCACTTCATCCGGCTCTCTTTGAGAAATGCGTTTTCGTGTTCTCCCCTCAAGGCGATGTTTCCTGTGATGATAAATCGCACGACTTCCCATAGAAGGCATTGCAACGGTAAATCTGTCAGCAGCACCTTCCTCAAAAGGTCCGCATAGCGGATGTATACTTCTTTTTCTTCCAAAATAGTCAGAATCCATGATGATCTCTGACCCGTCCCTGTTCTCAAAGCGCTGTTCAGGCTCAAATGCTTCTCCCAACACTACAGAGGATATCATACGTGTCATGCTTCTTGGAAGATATTCATAAAGATTGGTATGAAGTCTGAAATGACCATCCTCTTCTTCAACTATGATCTTTACGATATGATTTTTCTCTATATATGCTCCCATCTCAGAGTCACAGGGCTGTGCACCGTTAAAGTAAGCATTACCTCCGGTGTAAACAGGAAGATGATCATAATATTTATCATTATATCCCTCTTCCCGTATTGCTGATGGATCCGGCTGCAGCGAAGCAAAATATTTCTCCTTCGAAGGATAGCCGTCATAGGGCTTTGTTCCGCAGATAAAGTTAATGAGTGACAGAGCTTCCATTCCTGAAGAATGAGCATAATCCCTTAAATCCTGCCTAATCTCTTTCTGCACGAAAATATTATTATAAAATCTGGCATCGCCGTGAAGTATCGTCATAAAGCCGGCGATCTTCGTTGAATGCGGCACATGGTAAGGCGTATATCTGCAGCTTTGGAACTTTTTACCGCCGTTATCAGTTCCCTCACCAACAAATGTAAAGGATCCGTGTATCATATTGTGAACAAGCGCAATCCCCTGCGTACTTAATCTGCATGAAATATCTGACAGCAGCAGGTTATGGTCAATAAGTGTGGGACCGTGTGAAACCTCCACAAAAATATCCTCACCCAGTGAAAGCCCGCTGTCTATTTCACAGCCTTCCGGAGGAGTATTGTCGTGGAAAAAGTTCTGGGTAACCCTTGTTCCCTGTGCCTGCCAGTCAAGCCACAGTCCTCTCGTACAGTGGTGAATATGATTTCTTCTGATAACGGTATCTATAGCTGCATGAATCTTAATGCCGCCTATCTCGGCACCTGCAAGATTATGCTTATTGTTTATCCTGTAAATATGATTATCTTCAATGGTTGAAAAAACAGCGCCCAAATGCCCGACTATTCCGGTCTGGCCACAGTCGTGTATCTCACACCTCCTGATGATATGTGAGCCAATGTTTTCTTTGTCCCATCCTTCATTTACTGCCTGACAGATTGCATCTCTCTCAGTCTGCGTTCCATCCTTGATAAAGGTTTTGGTCCACTTGTTATTATTTGCAGGCTGTAGATATTTTCCAAGAGAAATACCGCTGCACTTTGACTCCGAGATTTCACAATCCTCAATGATCCATCCCTTTGCCCAATGAGGTCCAATAAGACCGTCCTGATAAGCTGTGGGCGGTGCCCACTGAGTTGCCGCCTGGCAAAGAAGAAAGCCTGATACGGTAATATAATTTATTCCGTTAACAAGCGGCATAAAGCAGTTTCTTCTGACGCTTATCTCAACATTTTCCTCGTTGGGATTTTTGCCCTGGAAGTTGGCAAAAATAACAGTATCGTTCATTTCCTGAGCTGAAAACCAGGTATATACACTAAACTCCGGCTCCCAGGATGAACGCCTTATCTGAGGATTCTCAACCTCCTCCAGAGATCCTGCCTCATACATGGATTTGCCGTTTAAATACACATCCCCTGTATGTCCTGTCTTACCGCCAAAATACCAGTCGCCTTCAATGTATGTAGTGAATGGATTGTAATCACCAAAAATATTATTTGGAACATTGACCTTCCATACATCACCTTTAAAAGGTTCCCACTCTTTAATCTGTTCAGCTCCCGTTATGGTAGCGCCCTGAGGCTCTGTGGAACAGTAAATAATCGGCTGTTCCTTTGTACCTCCATGAGCAGGATGCACGAACTCCCTGTAAATACCCGGTGCCACAATTACCACGTCACCGGGCTGCGCAATGTCAGCAGCTTCCTGAATAAAGCGGAATGGATGGTTTCTCGTTCCGTCGCCACTTCGAACTACGCTCTGTGAAACATAAATCTGCATGGCTTCACCCCCATTAAAAAAATTATTTACTCTTAATTATAACACAATTAGAATAATTCTCTCACAATTCACCCTTATTTCACATTACAGAAATGAAATATAAAAAAAAAATAAAATTTCAATTCTGTTAGAATTAAGACTCCTAATCGTGATAAAATTAATCTCATCGCATCTGCGAAATCGTTTAATTACTGGGGAGGCTTTTGTGTCAGAAGTTTTTTACTATGCAGAAGCAAATGTTGCTTGCACATTCATTTTGGGACTTATTCTCCTGAAAATCAATCAAGGAATAGACAGACAGGCGTCAACAATTTTAATAAGACGTATGATATATATACTGATAGCTTATTTCCTGTCAGATGCGGTCTGGGCTTTATTTGAGGGCGGCATTTTCCCTTCCAACCACACCCTTATGTACATCGTGACAATTATTCCCTATGCCTGCATTTTAGGCAGTAGTTATTGCTGGTTCGTTTATTGTGAACTTCTTCAGCAAAATAGAAATGTCTTATACTCACCCGGAATGGTAAAGCGTTCCGTACCAATGGTAATAGCCATTATTTTACTATTTGTCGGTGCATTTACCGGACTGGTCTTCAATTTCGACGAAGAAGGAGCCATAGAGTATGACGCCTTATACGGAATATTTATGCTTGTTCCCATAGGCTATCTCGTATACTCCTCAATAAAGGGCTTCTACAAAGCTTATACCCA
The DNA here is from genome assembly GCF_000701985.1 of Butyrivibrio sp. WCE2006. Lineage (NCBI taxonomy): Bacteria > Bacillati > Bacillota > Clostridia > Lachnospirales > Lachnospiraceae > Butyrivibrio > Butyrivibrio sp. WCE2006. The sequence continues at coordinate 15,346 of NZ_JNKH01000015.1, forward strand.
GGACAGATACATGGATCACAGTCTGTATTTTGTCATTGGTATTTTTCCGATACTCCCCCTTGCATGCGGAGTACTTCAGGTCATCTATTTAACAACACCAATTATGTGTTATGGCGCGACACTTTCTGTTTTGATGGTTTATCTGACCTCCATGGAAAATCTTATTTCCATGGACTCACTTACTCAGGTAAACAACCGCCATCAGATGCAGCGGTATCTACTTCGTAAAATGAAGACACAGACTCCCGGTCTTTCACTTTATCTTATGATCATCGATGTTGATCACTTTAAGGAAATAAATGACAATTATGGCCACATCGAAGGTGATAAGGCCCTGATACGTGTCGCCACCGCCATGAAGGAAGCATGTCAGGCACACAGAAACCGCTTTTTTGTATCAAGGTATGGCGGAGATGAATTTATAATCATAGCTGAAACAGAATATAAAGGAGAGGTCAACTGGCTTTCCGACAAAATTCGTTCCAGCGTAAAGCAGCTTAATGACAAAGCCGGTGCTCCATATGACTTAACTGTATGTGTTGGAATAGCAGAGTATGATTTCTCATCTCCTGTTCCCATTCCTTCACTCATTGCCAGAGCAGATACAGATCTTTACCATATGAAGCATGCTCGTGCATAGAAAGGTTTCAGGTAAAAAGATGTCCGGTTGGAAATGTTTGTTTTCGTCTGAGAACTGCACATTTCCAACCGGACACATTTTTTGCCTGATTGTTTATTATTAAAGAAACTGCTCTATTCATTTAGATAAACAAGGTACCTGTGTCAGTCCTGATGTCTGATCCATATCTCCACGCAGTTTGGCTCCTCTTCATCACTGTTATAGCTGTACTCTATATCCTTGGAGGTATTTTTAAGCATTGTCAAAGATAATTCATTTTCCGTATCATTTATGTCGAATTTTTCTCCGGCATATGTGACCAGAATCTGGCATTCATGTTCTTTTAATGAATACTCTATTCGTACGCTTATTTGTGGCTTTTCATATTTGGGAAGTAAAATCTGCTGTACAAGTTCCTCCATGGCAAGACGAATACGATACTTATCCCCCGGCATAACATCATTTCTAAACAAATAACTGTCCAGTTCAGCTCCAAAGCTGATGAAATCGTATTGTTTACTGTCTATAACAGTTTCAAATATCTTTAGTTTTTGTATGAATTTACGTGTATTCTCTTTTTTTGGATTATCAAAAATCTCATCCGGTGTCCCCTCCTCATATATTCCACCTTCATCCATAAAAAACACGCGATTTGCTATAGCTCTTGCAAAGTTCATTTCATGCGTCACTATCATCATGGTCTTACCACTCTCTGCCAAATCCCGTATTACTGCCTGCACTTCTCCTACCATTGTGGGATCCAGTGCACTTGTGGGCTCATCCAGTAAAATAACATCCGGATCCATTGCCAGTGTTCGGGCAATAGCCACTCTCTGCTTTTGTCCACCTGAAAGCTGCTCAGGATACTGAAGTTCCCGCCCTGCAAGTCCTACCCGATCCAGAAGTTTTATTCCCAAATCATATGCCTCCTGCTTTGACTTTTTTAGAATATCAATCTGGGCCTGCATTATGTTCTCTATAACCGTAAGATGTCCAAAAAGATTAAATGACTGAAACACCATGCCCATGCGTCTTCTGGCCATGGTTACATCATACCTGGGTGCTGTGATATTCTCTCCGTCAAGTAATATCTGCCCTCCGGTTGGTTCTTCCAATAGATTAATACATCTGATAAGTGTAGATTTTCCGGTGCCGGAAGGCCCTATTACAGATATCACATCTCCATCTTTGATAATAGCATTTACATCTTTCAAAGGTGTTGTTCTATTATATTTTTTTTCAAGATGCCTGAGTTCAATCATCCTTTTTTACCCCATTAAGAATAGTGTCCTTACTTCTAAGCCTCGGATTTATAAGAATTTCAATCCTGCCAATGATAAACTTCAGAATTCCCGCCAGTATGAAGTATACAATTGCTACTGCAATCAGAGGGAAGAATGCATCATAGGTTCTGCTTCTAACAATATCCCCCATCTTGGTAAGATCCTGCACAGCTACATAACCTACAATTGCGGTAGCCTTTATTGTTGAGGTAACTTCACCCTTAAATGCAGGCATAAAATGCGGCAGAGCCTGTGGAAGTATAATTTTGAAAAATGTTGCCCAGTCCGTATATCCAAGTGCATAAGCGGCTTCGGTCTGGCCTGAATCGACAGCACCTACTCCACTTTTAAGCATCCCAAATACACTTGCACCGAACACCATAGTAAATCCTATTATTGATACTAAGGTTCCGGAAATAGTTGACTTGGCAAATATTATGTAATAAAGAATCATAAGCAGCACTACCATCGGCATGCCCTGTATCAGCCATATGCAGAATCGCGTAATATAATTAGCAAAAGGATTTCCGTTTCTACACAGTAAAAATACTATAAATCCAAGCACAGTCCCTAAAAAGATAGAGGATACAGAAATAAGCAAAGTTCTTAGAATTCCTTCGACAAAAAGTTTCCATCTCTGTTCTCGTATAAATGTTTTTTGGAAACTATCAATCAAGGATGTGAAAAAATCATCCTTATTTGCTTTTTCAAGCTCATCCTTGCTGACAACCAAAACAACACCACCGGCATAATAAGTGTCAGAGAATAAAACATTCTCTTTGCGTTCATCAGTTTTAGCTATGCAGCCGCCACATATGTCACATTTCCCCGTCTGAACGCTAGACAGGATGGCATCAAAATTCATCTCCACAGGCTTCAGGGCATAGCCATTATCTTTACAAAATAGTGCTATTATCTCGGCTTCAAATCCGCACAACATATCCCCTCTCCATAATAGGAAGGGTGGAGTTTGAATTGAGCCAAAATTTATGGTTCCTTTTGTTGCAGGCAGTTTTCGATAATCCGTCATCTCAACATTCTCAACGTTTTGACCACTAAGCCATTTCTTTTCTAATTCATCTAATGTTCCATCATTTTTTATACTTTTTAGAAACTCATTAAATTCATTGCAAAGTTCCTGTCCCTTTTGATCTTTTGAAAAGATAAAGCCATAATCCAACGGCTCTAATTTCTTTGGATAAATTGTTATATCATCATTCATCGTCGTTGCATAGATTGCCACTGGCTCATCGAATACAACCGCATCCACTTTTCCACCAATAACGGCATTTATCATATCCGCATCATTGTTAAAGTACATTAACTCCGCATCCGGGTACACTTTAAGTAAAGAATCCGAAAACATTGTTCCTGTCAAAATAGCTGCCTTGTCAACACGAAATGTATCAGCAATATCTTCCGAATCAGGAGCTTTCCCTGCAGATGTGCCGTTTGAACGAACCACCAGCGAAAAAGCAGCAGGATAGTAATCAATAAAGTCCACAGAATGTCTTCTCTCTTCAGTTGCTATGATTGAACCTGCTCCAACCGTAGCTTTTCCTGCCTGAACCGATGATAAAATCGCAGAAAACTCCATCCCATTGAAATTGATATGAACATCCAGTTCTTTTGCCATAAGGAGGAGCAATTCAATATCAAATCCTATTAGTTTCCCGTTATTTCCTACATAGCTCATGGGTTCAAGAGTATCTGCTACTGCTGCCTCCACAGTCCCGTTTTTCCCGGGCCAATCCTGCTCAGGAACAGACTTTATGCTGTCATCTGCCCCCGTCCATTTTTCCCATAACTTCTGTACTGTTTCTTTCGGAATACTATCATAAGCGGCCTGCCATTTTGAAAGTTCAGATGTTCCTTTAGCAAAAGCAAAACCAAAGACCCCATCACTTAAATTCTCAGGAAAAAGTGCCAACTCAGGATTTCTATTAACAGCAAGCATTGCAATGGCATTATTAGTCAAAAATGCATCTATTTTACCTGATTTTAAAGCAAGTACAAGGTCCGGCAGACTGTTATAATACGAAAACTCTGCAACACCCGGTGCCTTACTCCGAACAAGCTCTTCAAATGGTGCTCCCGTGAGCATGGCTACCTTTTTTCCATTCAGATCGTCGAAGGTTTTATATTCAGGATTACCTTTGCTCTCTGAAGCATTTTCGCCTATACCACTTTCGGATACCTCATTTCCGGCAGCTGTCGATTTTACCGGCACTAAAAATGCAGATAAAAGAAATGCCACTATTAGCATAAAGCAAAGGGCTCTATAAGTTTTCTTCATGATCAATCCCTCATTTAAATACGGATAGTTCTGCTGTTGCATGACATTAGTAGTAGCCATACCTCCCACTACCGGACCACACATAATTGCCCAATGACCTCTATTGATGCATCGAGCCATATAGAATCGTCATTGGACAATATAACGACAAGATAATTTTTATTATAGCATCGCAAATGAAGGCCATAGGGGGAGTTCATAGAATTTTAATTGTATATTTAGAGCGTTATAATAATAAGAGCCTATCGTTTTTTTGATAGGCTCTTCGATCTGAAAGCTGTTTGATTACCGACTGATCTGGCAGAAGATACTACTTAATCATTAGAAGACAATGCGAGTAATCAAGGTTAATTATATTTTATTACCGCTCTGCTTCCCTTATGTCTTAAGATTTTGTAATTACAGCCTTGATTGATGGATTCTTTGATAAAGGTGTCGCGTACAGCTTTATAGCTGTGCTTTTCATTCTTTTCATAATGTGAGATAAGCATTGAAAACTCATCATTTTCATACTCTATATAAAGAACATCATCATCTTCCATTTTGATAAGAATATAAGTAATCTCATCATCTGCGGTAATTTCTGTGTATTCGTAGTCCTCTTCCTGAAGGAACATCTTAATATCTTCTACAGGACCTACAATGGCATTTGTGGTCTTAACTATTTCCTCATTATCCTCGTCAAGAAGAATCTCTTCCTGCGGAATATTAAGCTCAGGTATTCCAAGATCAAGCTCAGGCATCTCTATCTGAGGTTCTTCTGCAGGCATATCTTCCACAGGTGCTTCTTCTACCGGTTGCTCTTCCAGCAGCACCTCTTCTGCAGGTATCTCTTCTACCAGTGCTTCTTCTACAGGCTGCTCTTCCAGCAACACCTCTTCTGCAGGTATCTCTTCTACCAGTGCTTCTTCTACAGGCTGTTCCTCTACCAGTACTTCTTCTACAGGCTGCTCTTCCTCAAGCGGGATAATTGTTTCCTCGATTACAGGCATTTCTTCCGGCATAGGGATTTCTTCAGTAACAGGTGCCTCTTCCATTACTGGCGGTGCTTCTTCAATCGCAGGTTCAGGAACTTCTTCTACTGCAGGCGGTGTTTCTTCTATTACAGGAGCTTCCTCTACTACTGGAACCACTTCCTCAACCACAGGCGCAGCAGCTTCTTCCGTTACTGGCGGTGCCTCTTCTATTACAGGAGCTTCCTCTACTACCGGAGCAGCTGCTTCTTCTATTACCGGAGCTTCCTCTACTACTGGAGCCACTTCCTCAACCACAGGCGCAACAGCTTCTTCCATTACTGGCGGTGCCTCTTCTATTACAGGAGCTTCCTCCACTACCGGAGCAGCTTCTTCAACCGCAGGTGCAGGAGCTTCTTCTACTGCTGGCAGTGCTTCTTCTATTACCGGAGCTTCCTCCACTACCGGAGGAGCTTCTTCAACCGCAGGTGCAGGAACTTCTTCTACTGCAGGCGGTGCTTCTTCTATTACAGGAGCTTCCTCTACTACTGGAGCCACTTCCTCAACCACAGGCGCAGGAGCTTCTTCTACTGCAGGCGGTGCTTCTTCTATTACCGGAGCTTCCTCTACTACTGGAGCCACTTCCTCAACCACAGGTGCAGGAGCTTCTTCCATTACAGGCGGTGCCTCTTCTATTACCAGAGCTTCCTCCACTACCGGAGGTGCTTCTTCAACCGCAGGTGCAGGAGTTTCTTCTACTGCAGGCGGTGCTTCTTCTATTACCGGAGCTTCCTCCACTACCGGAGCAGCTGCCTCTTCCACTACTGGAGTTTCCTCTACTGCAGGCGCAGGAGCTTGTTCCATTACTGGCGGTGCCTCTTCTATTACAGGAACTTCCTCCACTACCGGAGGTGCTTCCTCAACCACAGGCGCAGGAGCTTCTTCCATTACTGGCGGTGCTTCTTCTATTACCGGAGCTTCCTCCACTACCGGAGGTGCTTCTTCAACCACAGGTGCAGGAGCTTCTTCTACTGCAGGCGGTGCTTCTTCAACCGCAGGTGCAGGAGCTTCCTCCACTACCGGAGGTGCTTCTTCAACCGCAGGTGCAGGGACTTCTTCTACTGCAGGCGGTGCTTCTTCTATTACCGGAGCTTCCTCTACTACCGGAGCCACTTCCTCAACCACAGGCGTAGGAGATTCCTCTACTGCAGGTGCAGGAGCTTCTTCCATTACAGGTGGTGCCTCTTCTATTACCGGAGGTGCTTCTTCTACTACAGGCGGTGCTGCCTCTGCTGCTGATGGTATTGCCATATTTGCTTCCGGAGAAGCTTCAAAAGCTGCCACCGCTTCGGCAAACGCTTTTTTATCAGGACTGCTATCCGCTTCAAGTGCTGCCTCTGCTTCCAGGGCTCCTGCCATCATCTCCTCAATCGAAGGTTCTGCTTCAGGTACAGGAGTTGTATCTGCAGCTGCTTCTAAAATCTGCTCAGTTTCCGGTAAATTTGTATTCTCCATGTTTATCTCCTCATCAATAAACAACTGTTTTATCTGACTCTATTCGATCGGATATGGATAAAAATGCAAGAGGACCTGCATAAACGATATCCCGTTTCTTTAAGAAGAGCCAAACAACCATTAATGATGTCAAAACATTCTGCACCATTAAACAATCCTACAAATATATTATCTTTTATAGTTAACAAAATTAAAAATTAACTTCTTATAAAATTACTAAATAATTTGTTATCTCTTAATCCAACGGAATTTCTTATATGAGAACAAAGAGTCGCTCGCGACTCTTTGCGCGCTGGTGCGCGCAAGCTTTAGCTTGCAAAATTCATCTGCGCACCAGTCGCATCCATAGCGGAGCGCTTTTTATTCAATAGGAAATCCGAAGGAATTTCTATTGAATAAAAAAAGGCCTGACTCTACGTCAGACCTGTAAGCACTTAGCTATTTAGTTGTATAGTAAATTTTGGCTACAGTAGCACTAGGCTCCGTTAGCTACCGCCTTCAAAGCCTCAAACTCCGATTCGAAAACACCACCCATTTTTTCAAGCTCATCCCAATTGTACCAGGAACCGGAGAGCTGAATTCCATTTACAGAAACATCGGTAACAACTACCATGAAAGGTTTGTGATTGATTACTATGTATGCTGTCTTGTTAAGCCCAAGAGGCGCAATAAAAATATGCCCTGTATCTATCAGGTAGTTAATCTGCTCCAATGTTAGATTTTTGGTAAGTGGCATTGTTCTAAGCATGAGACAACTCCAATAAAATAGTCAGACAACAAAATTCTTTAATCCTATTCTAAAGTTCAATAGATTTATTATCAATAAAATGAATATGAAAAATTGCTAAACTCATTTATTATTTGAGTAATCTCTCTCACCAAATATACCGGTACCGACCCTGACAAAGGTTGCACCTTCCTCAATTGCCACTTCATAGTCTCCTGTCATTCCCATTGAAAGAGTATCCAGCTGAGTGCCTTCAATATTCTCTTCCTTAAGTAACCCCAGAAGCTCACGCAGTCCTCTGAAATAGACTCTGTTGGTCTCAGGATCATCTGTATACGGAGCTATAGTCATAAGTCCTCTTACACGTACGTGAGGGAATTTTGCAATCGTTCTCACAAATTCCGGTGTCTCCTCCGGTGTAAGTCCAAACTTCGTATCCTCACCTGCCATATTGACTTCACAAAGTACGTCCATGACAATATCATTTTTTGCAGCCTGTTTCTCAATTTCTTCTGCAAGACTGATCTTGTCAACAGAGTGGATCATATCAACCTTACCTGGAAGATACTTAACCTTATTCGTCTGAAGATGACCGATCATATGCCAGTGAAGAGGCTCCTTTATCTCCTCAGTCTTATCGCGGATCTCCTGTACTTTGTTTTCACCATAAACAGTGATTTCACATTCCATACACTCTCTGATATCTGAGACAGGCTTTGTCTTACTTACCGCAATTAGAGTAACACTGTTTCTATCCCTGCCAGCTCTGTCACAGGCAGCCTGTATATTCTTTTCAACTATCTGCAGATTTTCTTTTATTGACATTTTTTCTCCTCCAAAACATTTTCTACCGGTATTCTCATGCATTACTTACTTTGCATTCAAAAACGCAAAGGGATCCTCATCATAAAGAAAATGCTGAAGCTGATATGCTGCAAGAATTGCCACATGCTCTTCCTTAAGTATTCTTCTTACTTCATCCCTGTCTGCTATAACGACCTGAATTTCCTCGCTGTCTTCCTGATATTTATCTGTGATTTTTCCATCGGCATATCCAAATACCATAGCAACAGATTCATCAGTCATTCCCACTGATGAAAAACGGGGAAGTTCATACATTGAATCCACCGTAATAGGATGAAAAGTAAGGCCTGTTTCTTCATGGAGTTCCCTGACTGCTGCCTCCCTGTAATCCTCTCCGGGTTCACAAAGTCCTGCAGGGAATTCATAGATATAAGTATTTATCGGATAACGGTATTGCCTTACCAAAACCACCTTATCTTTATTCTCACCGCAAAGAGCATAGATTGAAACACCATCGGCTATGTTCTTCCCGGTGGTTATCATCAGATTATCCTTTGTCTTTGACCTTGATGCTACAAAATAATCAGAATGATGTCCCTTTTTATTCTCACCTTCAACATGAAAAAGATTAACAAATTTGTTCTCTGTGAGCTGTTCTACTGAATTAATGATTGCCATATTTTACCTTCCTTATTCCTGCAAAAGTCCCTGCGATCAGGTTCTTTCTTTTTGGTGCCATGGTTGGATCTGCCATCGCGTTAGCTATTGACACAGAAAAAGCATCCATCGCAAGACCTATCCCCAAAAGGACTGAATTCCCAAACAACAATATTAAATTTGTCATAATAATCCCCTCTTAACGCTACTTATTTAGTTCGAATATAGATAACACAAATACCAAAAGACATGCATAAGCGAAACCTAACCCTAAACAAGTTTTCAAAATAGCCTAATCGCCATTATACATTGATATAAATGCCACATCAACAATCGAAATAAATAATTCTCACGCATATACTACCTGTTGTATAATTACTCTATGGATACGAAAAAGAGCGAAATCAGAACTAAAAACATAATTAACACTTCCATTATCGGTATTGTTGTTAACATTTGTCTGGTCATCCTCAAATCCATTTTCGGGATGATAGCCGGATCTATTGCCATGCTTCTCGATGCCTTAAATAATCTGACAGATGTAACCAGTTCTGTTGTTACGATAATAGGTCTTAATTGGTCTAAAAAACAGCCTGATGAAGAACATCCCATGGGTCATGGACGAATAGAATATATAAGCGCGATCATAGTCTCAATTATCATCATCTATGCAGGAGCATCCGCCGGACTTGAGTCAATTAATAAAATCTTCAATCCCATGAACCCCGACTATAGAGGTTACACCATTATAATAGTAATTATTTCCATAATTACCAAATGTATCCTTGGAAGCTTTGTAAAAAAACGTGGAGAATTGAATAAATCGCCTGCTCTTATTGCTTCCGGCCAGGATGCAATAAACGATTGTTTTGTCTCTGTAGCGGTTCTCATATCTGCCCTCCTTTCAGTTTTTGCAGATATTCATATTGATGCTTTTATTGGTCTTCTTATATCACTTTGGATCATGAAATCCGGTTTTGAACTCTTCCTCGAAGACCTTAAGGACATCCTTGGAAGACGTGCAGACAGAGCCCTTGCAAAACAAATAAAAAGCTATATCAACAGTTTTGATGAAGTTGAGGATGTACATGACCTTGTGCTCCACAATTACGGACCTGACCGTTTTATTGGTTCAGTTGTAATTGATGTGGATGAAAATATGACCGCTACCAATATATATACAATATCCCACTATATTAAGGATGATGTTCTGGATGCTTACAATGTCATATTAAGTGCCATCGGAATTTGCGTGGTAAGTAGTACCACCAAGGATATGCGTGAGGAAATAATCAGAAGACTGGAGCATATAGACGGAATCCTCCAGGTACACGGAATTCACATTGATAATGAAAAGCACCTTATAGACCTTGATATTATTATCAGCTTTGACGATCCCTATCCGGATGTAACTCTTGACCACGCTTATATGCATATGGCTGAGAGCTTTCCTGAATATACAATAGACATTCACTCTGACAGGGATATATAAGTAAACACCATTTAGTTCGTAAAACTCCTTACATAATTCTGTTAAGAAAAAACAACGCCCAAATTGATGCTTATCATGCACCAGATTGGGCGTTTTTATAACCTGAGATGACCAATTAACTGACAAGTCCTTGTATCAATATTATGAGAATCAGTATCGGTAACACGAACTTAAAATAACTCTTGTATATAGCAGGCATCGTTTTTCCGCTTCCCGTATTTGTTTCCTCCAGATATTTGTCAAATCCCCATCCATATTTAGAAGTGCAGAATAATGTGAAGATAAGCGAGCCTAGAGGAAGAAGTATATTACTTACGATAAAATCTTCTGAATCAAGCACATCTCTGGCACCGATTATATGCAGATCACTCCACACATTATACCCAAGTACACAAGGAAAGCTTGCAATCAGAATGAAAGCTCCGTTTATAAGTATCGACTTTCCTCTGCTTAATCCAAAGCTGTCTGAAATGAATGCCACAAGATTCTCAAACACTGCAATAACCGTTGAGAAACTTGCAAATGTCATAAATATAAAAAATAATGTTCCCCATATTCTCCCCATGTTCATATTCATAAACACTTTAGGAAGTGTAATAAAAATAAGTGAAGGTCCCTGACTGGTTTCAACATTATAGCTAAAGCATGCAGGGAAAATGATTAGTCCTGAAATAATAGCAACAAAGGTATCAAGAGCACATATTCTTATAGCTTCTCCTGTGAGAGTATGCTCCTTTGACATATAACTTCCGAATATCTCAATAGCACCGATACCAAGGCTTAGCGTAAAGAATGCCTGATTCATCGCTGCGCTTATAACTTTGCCTAATCCCACATCCATCGCTCTTTTCCAGTCCGGGAGAAGATAGAATTTCACGCCCTCTGCAGCGCCGCTAAGAGTCAATGAATGTATCGCAAGAATGATTATCAAAGCCAAAAGCCCTGACATCATAATCTTATTTACTCTCTCAAGTCCATCAACAATTCCAAGACTAAGTACAGCAAATCCAAGAATCACCGTAAGAATCATAAATATGCCCATCTCTACCGGATCCGATATCATTTCCGCAAAAACATCGCCAACGCTTTCAGTATCAATTTTTGAAAAACTTCCGGAAGCAAACTTATAGAAATAGTCTACCATCCATCCGGATACCGTTGTGTAATACATCATCAGAAGATAACAGCCTATCATACTAAACCACCCATGAATATGCCAAGGCTGTCCCTTTTTCTCAAGCTTCTGATACCCCCTTACCACTGATTTACCACTGGCACGTCCAATTGCCAGCTCCATGGTCATTACCGGTATTCCCATAATAATAAGAAATATCAGATAAAATACTACAAAAATCCCACCGCCGTTTGCACCTGTTACATATGGAAACTTCCATACATTTCCTATTCCGATAGCGCAACCGGCACTTACCATAATAAAGCCAAGTCTTGAAGCAAAGCTCCCCCTCTCATTACTCATAAACTTTTTCCTTTCACTATTTAACCTTAATATATATATGATATTTTATCATATTTAAATCACAATTTTTCCCGGATAATTGAAGATTCTTCGCTGATTTTTTATGATGATTGGGGCAAAAACAGAATTAGCAAGCAAGAATCCTGACTCAAAAAATTATTTTCAATGTATAATAAGACATGTAGTTTTCTTTGTTACACCTACAATAAAAAATATCAAAAGGACTATTATGAATTTCGATAAAGATTGGGAAGAGACTGAAATTCAATTATCAGAAAATGAATTCACACACAGGCAGCAAAACGATGAGTACATGTTCTATCAGTATGTTGCCAGTGGCAATACCGAAGCTGTTCAGGACAATATAGATCACCACCGCTTTCTTGATTCCAGCGGAACAGGTACTCTGTCCAGAGATCCCCTGCAAAATTTAAAATACCATTTTGTAGTCAGCGTAGCTCTGATAACACGTATCTGTACAGAAAAAGGCATGGAGATGGAGCGCGCTTTCAGACTGAGTGATTTCTATATTCAAAAGCTTGATGATATAAAAACAATTGATTCTCTGTCTGACCTTCATTCAACAATGGTAATGGATTACACTCTCAGAATGCAGAATTTAAGGCAAAATGCAAATCTGTCCCGCACTACTAATGAGTGCCTTAATTACATATACTCCAATGTAAATGATCGCATAACAATCGAAGATCTGGCAGAATACACCCAAAACTCCACAAGCCATATATCCAGATTATTTAAAGATGAACTGGGTATTTCTCCAAGCGATTACATAAGAAACGTCAAACTGGACAAAGCTAAAAATCTTCTTAGATTCAGCGACTACTCAATAATTGATATTGCTAACTATCTTTCTTTTTCGTCACAGAGTCATTTCAGTAAGCTCTTTTTTGAAGATACAGGAATGACACCAAAAAAATATCGAGAAACCTATTACGGTACTACATGGAACAATCTTCATTAATAGTTTCGCTAAGCCCGGTAAAAGATAGCTAAAAGCTCTGCAAAAAAGGCTGTGAAAAACACTTCATTTTCACAGCCTCAAAATTATAGTTTTACGGTAAGTACATTCAGTCCAAGGACGTTTTGATAATTAATTTCCTTTGCCAGTTTATAGATCATTCTTATGCCTATGTTCCTGGTAATGTCATCAGGATCAATAATGTCATTTCTTGTGGCAGGATCGAAAGCGATACAGTCATCCTTTATCCTAAGAATCATCTCATCATTTTTATAAATCGCTCTGATATCAACAGAATGCTTTTTCTTGTCTTTGGTAAAACCATGCTCAACAATATTGCCCGCCATTTCCTCCATAGATAGCCCTGCCAGGCTGGCTCTTCTATGATCAAAGCCTCTTTCTTCATAAAAACTCTGAATCTTCGCTGCTACATTCGTGACATCTTCCATTGAATTGACACTCACATTTACTACATCTTCATCTGCCACTCCGAATTCTACAGGGATAACCATTAATTCATCCATATTTTGTGGCCAATGCTTAACCCTGACAATAGAATATGTCAGTATTATAATGATACTCACTACCCCATTTAATACATTGGCTACATATATTGCATTCATTCCAAGAGGTCTTATTAAAATGGCAGAAAATACTGCTACACTTATAAGCCCATCAAAAGCTGATATCAGGTTTATAAGAACATTTTTCCCTGATGCCTGTGCATAACATGTAAAATGCATGCAGATAACTGTAAGCGGCATACATATAGGAAGAATCCTAAATCCCCACACTGTCATCATATAAACCGGCATAGAAGGATCTTTGTAAAAAATCCCGGTAAACGGAACACTAAGGATGATAACGAATAATGATATCAGACATTGCATTGGAAAATATCGTTTAAACATGCCCTGCATTACATTTGTAAGTGTTTTTCTATCCTCTTCGCCAATTCCAATACTTATAAGCAGCCTGGATACAGCTGCCATTCCTCCGGGAACTGCCCAGAAGAATTGCATCAGATTATTAGCAGTAGCAAATGCAGATATACCAGCGCTCCCAATATAAGCAATTATAAGACCATTAACAATTATGCCTCTGAATGACTGATATATATATGCCAGAGCTCCCGGAAAGCCTTTAGCTATAATCTCTTTTACTTCATTGAACTGCATACTTCTAAAGCTAAAAGCTATGTAGGATTTGCCACTTATAAAATATAACGATTCCACCAGACAAAATACCCACATTCCAAGTGAAGATGCCAATGAAAGACCAAATGCCTGCATCTTTAAAACCTGCACGATAAGATAATTAAAAATGTAATTTGAAATGATAAATGCGACAGTCGCTATGATAGATAATTTCTGCCTGTTTTCAATGGATAAAAATACTGTAAGCTGATTTCCTATAATGAATGGAATTATACCAATAGCCTGTCCGATTATATACTGATTGAATAAGTGCCTTACAGTCTCATCATTTGTAAAAACAATTGTCAGATTTGACAAGACCATAAAAACAAGAATCAGTATAGTAATTACTGATAGTGCCATAGACAAAACAATGTCAACCGAAAAAGCTCCTCTGACTTTATCTTTGTCATTCTGTCCAATATATTTACCACATACAATTGCTGCGCCACCAACAAAGATTGTACTAAAAGCTGAAATCAGCATATTGACCGGACCATATAGACCAACGGCACTCATGGCATCAACTCCGACAAAATTAGTTGCAAAATAACTGGAAATTATCCCGTTGACTGACCCTACCGCTACAAAGAGAATCTGTATTGGCAATAATTTGAGCATTAAGCCGGCGATAGTTTTATAATTTCCATTCTGTCTATCCATATAAGCCCCTTTCGAAATTTACTAAATTGTAAACTAACCAAAAAGAACGATTTTTACGAAACTATCCTGTAGGATATTCAGATTAATTTTATCATATAAAAAATAATCATCTACGTTTTTCAGTATTATTTTATTAAAGCTTTAGATTTATCTGAAGTAGTTATATTTGTCTTCTTGCGTAGAAAAAAAGAAAATCCCCCGCTGTTATAAGCGAGGGATTATGGATAAAACTTATAAGGGGATAGTTTTATTTGCGCACAAATGTTACATTTTTAAGTCCTGCCTTTTTAAAGAGCTTCACTATCTTTTCATATTCTTTATCACTCTTGGCATGTATGATAACCTTGAAGTCTTTATTAAGCTTGCAGCCCTTAAAGGCTGATTTGTAAATCTTCTTTAATTTATTACCTTTAACAGTTATCTTCTTAAGATTGTCGCATCCTGAGAATGCTTCCTTACTTATGGTAGTGATGTTCTTTCCAAGTGTAACGTTCTTAAGAGTCTTATTATTGCTGAAAGCACCCTCCGCTACCTTTGTTACTTTTACCTTGGTTCCGTCAACAACTACACTGGTGGGTATTGAATAAGTCTTTTTGAGATACCCCATATAGTTCATTCTAAAGCTTGCAGATTTCTTCCCGATAATTTCGTAAACGTTGTTTTCTGTAGCCTTTATTTCACCCTTTTCCGCCTTGCCGTTGTTGTTTATATTTGTCTCAATCAAAACCGGGCCGAAACGCATTTTCGGATCTACCTTCTCAATAAGTATTGGATTCTGTTCTGGGCTAAGTGCTCCGGAGCCTGGTGCAGTGTTGCTGCTGCCTGTCTGGGTTCCTGTATTGTTCTGCGAAGGAGTAACCACTGGTCCGGGAACCTGAGTACCTGTATTTTGCGCAGGTGTCTGTGAATCTGTGCCTGCATTTGAAGAAGGTGTCTGTGAAGGTGTTTCTGAAGGTTCATCTGTATTACCTGATCCGCCTTCGGGATTTTGAGCAGGTTCATCTGAAGGGTTCTCTGCAGGAGTCTCCTTTGGATCTTCAGTAGAAGGTTCATCTGTACTGCCGGATGGCTCTGTACCCGGTTCTTCAGCAGGCTCAGTAGAAGGATCTTTTGCAGGATCCGTTGTAGGATCTTCAATTTCTCCGCTGTTTATTTTGTCATACTGCTCCTTTGTTATTTCAATAAGCTCTATATCATCGATGAAAATATCATGCTGCTTTGTGATTCTCTCACCGCCGACAGATCCCATAGTGATATTGAATCTCGTTTTAGTGTCAGTCTTATTGGTCATCTGGAAAGCATGAGAAAACTTCTGCCATTCATTACCTATCTCAACCTCTCCTGTGCCACTGTAGTTTGCCCAGGCTCCTTCAAACTCCTGGAGGCAATACTTAATCTTTCTTTCAATACTTGATTTAGCTCTGAAAGCTACATAGTAATACTTGCCTTCCTCTATCGTAAGTCCATCCTGATTAAGCTGTACATACCACTCATTTGAAGCATCATCAGCAACAGTATCATCGATTGTTATGGCAAAAGTATTATCATTCCCATTCATATTGTCTATAACATATTTTGCACTAACAGAGTCATAAACATATGGTGAAAATCCTGCAAGTCCGGCATCAAATGAACCGTTTTTAAGTAAAGCGCTCTCTGCCAAAAATACATCATCGAGATAATATGTTCCTGGCTTTGTAAATGAGAACTCTACATTTGACTCTTCTCTTTCAAGATTTTTGTCAACATTTATCACCTTGCTAAAGCTCTGCTTTTCACCTGTAAGAGAAGGAGTATACTCATCACCTGCAACCTTTACCGTAAGTCCGTCTGCTTCTCCGCCTTTATGATAAGCACTAAAGCTGATTTCATACTGTCCTTTATTTAAAGGTGCAAGGTCAGACTGTGAAATAGCTACGGGATTAGCTTCTGAAGCGCCTTCCGGAACCTCAACCTTAACCATCAGCTCTCTCTTGTTTTTTACATTGGTTACGGAAATACTTGCTGCATCATCCTCATCATATTCCCAGTACCCAAGTCTCTTCTCTCCCTGGTCGAAAGAACCATTATAAACATAGTTTCCATCAGGACGTATTTCCTTTGTATTCCCGTCCTTTATTTCTTCTCCTGATACATGTACAAGTTTCACATTTTTGATTGTTACAGGTGCTGTAGAGTTTTGTTTTCCAAGATTGAATTCAAGAGCACTATTGGCATCTGTTTTTTCATTCATGGTGAAGTTTAATGAGTAATGTTCCTCCTGTGTTCCAATCCTGCATATAGTGTCATTCATATATCTTGTCCAGCCATGATCAGGACCTTCCACATCAACAACAATGTCACGTTCCTCAGTAGAGACTGCATCAAAGGAAAGTTCATACTCCCATCCCTTGTAAACAGGTATTCCAGCCTGTTTTAACTGAACACTGTGATTCTGACCTCCGATCGCTGAAGGAATAATTGTAACAGCATTATCCTTTACTCCAGCTGTTGAACCTGCAGCGTCTGATTCCAGATGAAGCACCCAGTTATCTGTAGCTTCGCCTTCTGCAGACAGGTCATTATCAAAATTGCCATTTACTACATAATTACCTTCGCCATCAGCCTCTCTGTAGCTTACAGGTGCTTTTTCAGGGCGTTTTGCTTCACTCTCGCCCTTAGTATATTCACTCTCATCCTTCTGATACACTCTGACATAATCGATTGCATATTCCTGACTGTTTATGTTATCGAGGTCTTCTGCTCCCGGATATCCAACCCAGCTGCCACCGATTGCAAGATTCAGAATAATATAGAAATCCTGATCAAAGGGTGCAGGATATGTAAGCTGGTTAGCATCATCAGTTCCCGTATACCAGTCACTTGTCTCATAAACCTGTTCATCATCTACATACCAGGTGATTTTCCCGGGATCCCAGTCAGCTCGAAATACATGGTAATCATCAGCAAAGCTGCTGCCTTCAAGTACCTTTGATCCTTGGTTTTCCTTGTGTCCTGAACCTGAACTGTAACCATAGTGAATTGTGTGATAGGACTTATTTGTAGCCTGTCCCATTACTTCCATGATGTCTATCTCACCGCATTTAGGCCACTGTCCATATAAACCTTCATCTGAAGCCATAAGCCAGAAAGCCGGAAGAAATCCCTTTCCTGTAGGAACCTTTGCTCTTGCTTCAAAACGTCCATAAGTAAAATCATGCTTGCCCTGGGTTGTTATTCTGCCTGAAGTATATTGATCACCTGATGCGCCCTGACTGCTGCCGCCACTTACTTTTCCACTTCCTGCGATAACTGCTTTACTTCCGCCATACCAGTTCCATGTAGTATCAAGAATACCTATTTCAACTGCTCTGTTCACATCGGATATTGCATCCATTGCAAATGTATAACTATGTCCTGCAGTCAGCTTAACTCCGTTTAAGGTAAGCTGAACATGCCAGTTCTCTGTGCCGGAATTTTCGATCCTGACAACATATTTGTCGTCAAGTTTCTCCATCGAAGCTGATGCCTGCCCACCGATGCTGAAATTCCATTCCTTCGCAGGCTGACCGGAAGATACCTCATCATTACTAAGAAGATTCTCTCCTGTCTCATTATCTGTAAAAGAAAGATTTGATAATACTACTTCTGCAGCGGCTTTTGCTGCTTCCTCATCAACATCTCCGATAAGACCAAAATTGACCTGAATCAGTGCGTTATCAACATCAGTTTCAGCGCCGGAATAATTTACATCAGCTGTTATATGCTGTGGTTCTGCCTGCAGAACCTCTAAAGACTCCTCCCCTTCCTGTGCATCTGCTGCTATGTATTTAGGAAGAATATGAAGTGCGCCATCCCTCACCTCAATATTTCCCTCATCCAGTGCAGTATACCTTTGAAGCTCAGAGTTAACCCATCCTGGCTCATGCTGCTCAACATTCCAGTCAGCAGTATTTAATGAATCACCATCAAATTCGTCCTGCCATACCAGATTGTAGCCATCGCCGGATTCAGTCTCATTTGGAACATTTTCATTTTCCTCTGCATGAACTGAAAACGGTATGCCTGTGGCTGTGACAGATGCTGCCATTGCCAGTGCGAGCATTCTTCCCCATTCCTTTTTTCTCATGTCCTTCTCCTCCATAAATCTAAACTGTAATTTCATCCTAGTTTTTTTTAGAAAAAGGTTATATCAAATTTATGCTTTTTTTATAATTTTCTTTCTCTTCCGCTTATATTCGTTCTATTTCTATAACTTCTTGAAAGAGAACAATGAAAATCGTTCGGAATGCCAAGAAATTAAGAAACCCCTTTTACCGGAAGTTGTCCAGTAAAAGGGGTACATATCAAATACAATATGAGTAAAACAATGTTTTAATCATCTACTTCATATTCAATTATTGTTCCTGTAGCAACATCAATGTCATAATCAAACTTGCTTACACCTACGTAAAATTCTACCTCATAGATTTCTTTTCCATCATCAAGATCTTTTTCTATTATTACTTCCTCTGCCTCTTCCTTCGTATATCCGCAGTGTTTAAGAGCAATCTGAAGTGCCACATCATCAGATTCTATGGGTAATGTTATCTCCGGCTCATTCTCATCTTCTTTAACTGCAGCATCAGAGGAATCAGATTCTTTTGCTGTAGCATCAGGAGTATCCGTTTCTTTGGCTGTAGTTATTTCCGTCTTGCCTTCGGCTGTCTTCTGTTCTGTTCCAGCTGCAAGTACAGGAGCTGACATTATAAGTATCATTGCTGCAGACATTATAATCAGTGAAATATTTCTCTTCTTCATAATCGCCGATCCTTTCTTTTACGGTGAAAGGTTATATTATGTTTCGAATTAATGATAACACCGGAAAAGTAGCAATTCTATCGTGCATAAACATGAAATAAAGACGATATGATTGTTGATTTTTTAGTTTTCTCTTTTCAGAAATTTAATAACTTCCTGAATGCCTCTTTACACTCAGGAAGTTAATTATTCTTCAACCGATATTTAAACTTAATCACTAAAATCTCTGTCAAGATTTATATTGTATTCATACTGAGGATGCATTGCCTTCAGCTCTGAGATTACCTCTTCTCTTAGCTTTTGTCTGTCCTTCTCATTAAAAGAGACTACCATATCAAATACAACCCTGCCATTAACTTCATCCAGATAGAATCCATGAATCTGCTTAACATTTTCATGCTTTCCTATTATATTTCTTGCAATCTCATTCCTGAGTCTTCCTGCCTGTGAGCCTTCTGAATTTTGTGAATAAATACTTATTCCTTCGATTGTGACTCCATGCTTTACATACACCTCAGTGGCAATTTCACGTTGCAGCTGATCAAGTCTGTAAATAGTAATATTCTCAGGAACCTCAATATGAACTGAACCAATATATCTGTCAGGACCGTAATTGTGAAGAAGCAAATCGTATGCACCCTGAACTTCAGGAAATGAAGCGATAGTCTTTTTTATTTCACTTGAAAGCTCAAGATCAACTCTCTCACCCAGTATAAGTGACAGATTATCCCTTAGCATTTCAAGACCTGCCTTAATAATTACTATTGAAATAATCGCGCCAAGGAATGCTTCAAGACTTACTCCGCTCACAATGAAAATTATGGCTGCAGTCAGTGTTGATGCGGATATAACTGAATCCAGTTTAGCATCTTCACCTGAAGCAATGAGAGATTCTGAATTAACCTTTACTCCCACATTCTTGACGTAGGTTCCAAGTAAAATCTTTACTGCAATTGCAACAGCTACGATAATAAGTGACGCCATCTGGTATGATGGAGTAATCGGATTTACAATCTTTTTTATTGATTCAACAAGAGATGTAATACCTGCATACAGAACAATTACTGATATTATGGCCGCACTTAGATACTCTATTCTTCCGTAGCCCAGCGGATGTTTTTTATCCGGCTCTTTTCCTGCGAGTCTGGTACCTATTATGGTAATAACCGATGACAGCGCATCACTTAAATTGTTCACGGCATCAAGTACTATCGCTATAGACCCTGATATAATCCCTACAAAAGCCTTAAATCCCGCAAGCAGAATATTCGCAATAATTCCAATCACACTGGTTCTTATTATCGTTTTATTTCTTTCCATGATGTAAACTCCTTATGCATTTGATAATAGATTAAGTATATCATCATTGTACTTTTCTGTCTTTAATTAGCAACCGGTTATAAATGACAGACAATAATCTATAATGTATAATCAAATTGTACTAAACATTTACTCATAGGAACTAACAGTAATATTTCTTTCTATCATCATAGGGGATTATTATGAAAAATAAGAAATCGTTAAGAGACAGAATTAATGATTTAAAGCTTAACCACGCTGTAAACAAGGGCTCTGGAGGTTCGGTTTTCAAGCGTATGTTTTTCATGATTCGCCGTTATATAGGAATTTTGCTGGGCGTCCTGTTAGCATATTTCTTACTGCTCTTACTACTTGTGGAAATAGAGAAAAAGGATCCTGCTTCTACAATCCATAGTATTGGAGAAGCATTCTGGTATTCAATAGTTACGCTGACCACTATAGGTTATGGTGATTATTATCCCGTCACCCATGCCGGCCGAGTGATAGCATCGGTATTTGTTATCCTTGGTATCGGCCTTTTAGGCTTCTTTGTGGGCTTTATGATGGAGTTTGTATCACGAATAAAGCCTATTATCCTTCTATCACTAAATACTGCAAAGCCCTGGTATATATTCACCGATCAGTCTCCCTACTCAATGATATTTACTGAAAACATTAAAATGGTTCGTCCTGATGCGGTTATCATTTATTCCGGCACCAAGGATGAAGGGAAAGCTCCTAAAGCCATTTCGGTTCAGTGGTCACCTTCAGAGCTGCTGGAGCGCCGTGGTTCTCTTTACGATGCGCATCTGATGTGCCTTAAGGAAAATGAAATGGAAAACTTTCTGGATGCCACAAAACTTTCTGATACAGGTGCACCAATAGTATGTCTTGCCAATTTCACCCCATCCTATCACCCTATGAATATCAGTTTCTTTTCACTTACTGACTGCACTGCCCGTCTGTTCTGGCAGCAGTATCCCATAAAAAAGAAAGATGAGACCATTCTTTTAATAGGTTTTGGTGCCGCCGGAAGTGTTCTGCTTGACCGTGCTCTTGAATTTAATGTTCTTTATAAAGAGCAGTGCATCAAATATCATGTTTTTGGAAACTCTGATGAATACTGCAGAAACAGAAAACGATTATCGGAAATAGTAAGCATAAATGAAATATCAGACACATCAGACAGTATAATTTTTCATGATGCCCCCTGGAATACCGATGATATGCTGCTTTCTAAAGCCGACCGAATTATTCTCTGTGATGATTCCGAACAGGAAAATATTGAGATACTCCAGACACTTCAGAAATTCTTTTCATTTAATGGGGAACTCTATATTTATAACAGTAACGTGCGAAGCGTCGCTACTCCTTTTGGTCAGACGAGAGATGTTCTTACTCCTGCTTTTGTACTCCATAACAGCCTGACTGATATGGCTCTTTGTCGCCATGAAATGATGAGATTTTTCTCAGATGGAAACATACCCATGTGGGAAAATCTGAACAGTCTAATCAAGGATATGAACTATACCACGACTGACCACATTAGCCTGAAAGTACGAATGCTACTTGGGGACGAAGCTCCAAATCTACCCTTTGATGATATTCCTTCAAAAACATTACGCAAGGCGTCAAAGGTAAGGAGCGAACTTTCAGATGAGCAAAGGAAGCAGCTTAATAAGCTTGAACACAAGCGCATAACACGCTTTTATTATCTTCACAATTATCAGTATGCAGAGACAACAAATGATGATATGAGAACCAATGATCTTCTTAGACCATATGATGAACTAAATGACGTTGAAAAGCAGATGGTGGAAGTAAGCTGGAATCTCATTGATGAGCTGGCATCTCACAAAGAAGCAAAAGGCCGTTAAAATTATGCTTTGTTTCTTTATACCATTTACAAGACTATAATAATTATTATGAAAACTAATGAAATCATTAACAAAATTGAAAATATAGACTTTGAATCTAGAATCCCGCGCAAAAGCTCTGCTGTAATAATTCCACTCTTAGAAATATCCGACGAGCTCAATATTCTTTTTGAACAGCGCTCCGGGAAGCTTTCTTTCCAACCGGGTGAAGTATGCTTTCCCGGTGGCAGAATTGAAAAGGGTGAATCCCCCAAAAACGCTGCCATTAGAGAAATCTGCGAAGAGCTGTTACTTCCCATAGATACATTTAAAGAGGCTTCTTTTATTTCAGGTGTACCAAAAGCTGACAGTAAGAAACCTGTTAATAATCCAGAAGATCAGGGCTCCAGAATTCTTACAGAACTTTCACCGATAATTGGTCCAACAGGTGCTCTTATTTATCCTTTTGTAGCCTTACTTCAGAATTACAACATGACTTTTTCTTCTGATGAAGTGCAAAAGGTATTTACATATCCGATCTCATTTTTCAAAGATCATCCGCCTGTTAAATATGAAATGCAAAGAAAAACCATTCCTCCCAAAAACTTCCCCTACGGGCTCGTCACAGGAGGAATGGATTATTACGATTGGCATATACAGCATTATGATATGTGGATATATGAGGATACTAATCCCGTTATCTGGGGATTTACAGGACGGCTTCTCCATACTTTTCTTGAGCTTTTATGATACTGCTTAACTATCAAAAACAGCTAAAGAACTATCTTTAATCGAAAATACCGATCCCCAAAAGCTAATTCAAGCAGAATAAAAAGGGTACTCATTCTGTTGCAAGAATGTCATATTCCACAACTCCATTCTTACTGGAAAACAGCTGCTCCTCAGTATTTTCATCATTTAAGATATTTATATAAACATCCATCCCATATTTCTTATAAAGCCCTGCCATAGTACCGCACAGCTGTCTCATTTCTTCAATAATGTAGTCCCAGGTGGCTTTATATGTAGTATCATTAGCTGCAATTTTAATTATTGCATTGACTCCGGTGTACCAAAGATCAATTACCACCTTATCATCTTCTACTGTAAACTTATAATTTCCGTTAGCATCGCCATCCGCATTTTCCTTAATTAAGCTCTCTGTGAAATCTATGAGTTCATCACGGCTCATGGCTTCAAGTTCAGGCTTTACTTCAGGATAAGTTTCCTCTACCACTGCGCCTGCCTCAGGTTCAGTAGCACTAACCTTCATACTCCCATCCGTTGAGGCAGTGGCAGCATTAACCTGGCAGATCGGTGCAAAAACTAAAGACATTATCATAACAAGAGACACAATGGAAGTTATAAATCTATTTGTCCTTACCATAGAAAATTCCTCCAATCCTTGGGCCTAAGGAGTACTGCTTGCGCTGGATTCCATAGGTCAGCCCAATATGTTCATATTTGTTTTGGCACTATCTAATGAATACACATTAGTACATTCATTATAATTTGAATTTCTCAGGTAAAGCCATAAACTCTCTATTAAATGCTTACTCCAATGATTTTATAAATCACTAATCCGAGAGTTTTTTGAAATAAATTTACAATTTTTACTTTAAAACTATTATTCCTCCACCAAGCACAACATCGCCATCATAAAGTACTGCCGACTGCCCGGGAGTTATAGCTCTTTGCGGTTCATCAAATAATATCTTTGCAGTGCCGCCTTCACTTTCAGGAAGTGTCACAGTTGCAGGCTGCTCTTTGTGTTTGTATCTAATTTTAGCGCTGCATCTTATGTCGCCCTTTGGCATTTCACCGGTTATCCAGTGGAAATCCTTAACAGTAACTTCTCGCTTGAATAGATCCTCATTATCAGACAGAACTACTTTGTTATTATCTACATCAAGTTCAGTAACATAAAGTCTTCTGTCTGCAGGAACTCCAAGGCCACGCCTCTGACCTATTGTGTAATTAATTATACCGTCATGATGTCCGAGAACTTTACCGTTTTTATCTACTATATCCCCACCCGGATACTCTTTATTTCTGTATCTCTTTATCATTCCTGCATAGTCGCCATCAGGCACAAAGCATATATCCTGTGAATCGCTCTTATGCGAAGTTACAAATTCATTGTCCTCCGCTATTTTTCTTGCCTCAGTCTTTTTAAACTCGCCTAAGGGGAACATGGTATGTGAAAGCTGCTCTTCTGTAAGGTCGTACAATACATAACTTTGATCCTTGCTAAGATCAGTAGCCTTTTTCAGATAAAAGTGTCCGTCCTTTTCCTCAATTCTTGCGTAATGACCTGTCACGATGTAGTCACAGGAAAGCTCCTTGGCTTTCTTGTAAAGAATATCAAACTTAAGATATTTATTGCATCTGATGCAGGGATTTGGTGTCTCACCCTTTTCATAACTGCAGACAAAAGGCTCAATTACATTGTCTATGAATTCTCTTTCATAGTGGAAAATATGATAAGGTATACCTATTTTCTCCGTAACGGCTCTGGCATCATCGGTATCTTTTTTACTGCAGCAGGTTCCAAAAAGATCCTCGCCTATCATGTCATTTTCATATAACCGCATGGTACAGCCTATACAGGAGAAGCCTCTCTTTGCCATAAGCTCTGCCGCAACACTGCTATCTACTCCGCCACTCATGGCAATAAGTGCTGTTTTTTCCATAAAATCCTCATTTCTAACTAAACCGCTCTATTTAAAATCACATAAAGCTAAAAAAGCAATATTCTTTTCTGCAATCAGATGAATTTCTGAACAGCCTTTTGAAATTCTTCAACCGCAGTAGTATCTCCATCTTCTATTGCATGAATAATACAATGAGTCATATGTTCATTGATTATTTCTTTTCCCAGGCTTTTAAGCGCTGAATTAACTGCAGAAAGCTGCATAAGAACATCCGCGCAATCTTCATCATTTTCAATCATCGTCTTAACATGGCCAAGATGTCCTATTGCTTTGCTTAATCTGTTTATCTGCTTCTTCTTTTCAGCAGGTGAATGATAATGGGAGTGATTATGCAATCCTCCCTCATGGTGTTCATGAACATGACCACTTTCATGTTCAATTATATCTTCCTGATTTTCCAAATCAGAATGTTCATGTTTATCTTTATTCATAAAATCCTCACATGCGATCAATTGGCACTTTTATTATTTATAGCACATAATAATCGCATTTGTTATATCAAATCTTCTGAAATCTGAGAGGAAGTTCCAATCCATGAGCTTCCAAAAGTTCTTTATCCTTTAGTATAACATCTGTGCTGTCATCAGCAATAATTCTTCCGTCATGTAAAAGAATAACTCTCTCACAGGTATCCATAATAAAATCCAGATCGTGTGAAGCTATGATCTTAAGGCACTTAAGTTCATTTAAAATACCGATAAGATTCCTTCTGTTTCTTGGATCAAGGGCAATTGAAGGCTCATCCATCAGTATTATATCAGGCTCCATGGATAAAATCGTAGCTATTGCAGACAGCTTCTTCTCACCACCCGAAAGCTTATAGTTCTGTTTTTTCCTGAGATTCTCTATATGAACCTTACTGAGTGCCTCTGATACCCTAAGCTCTACTTCTTCCTCTGAGAATCCATAGTTTCTGGGGCCAAAGGCTACATCGTCCTCAACAGTTGACATAAAAAGCTGACTGTCTGAGTCCTGAAAAACATATCCTATGTGTTCCCTTATATGATTAAGATTTTTCCGGTTTAATTCATGCCCAGCGACTTTGAGTTTGCCATCATAATCCAGGTACAAGCCCACAAGAAGCTTAAGGAAAGTAGATTTTCCTATTCCATTCGCACCTATAAGACCTATGTTCTCCCCGTCTTTAGCATGAAAATCTATATCTATAAGTACCGGATGTCCCTTCTCATAAGAAAAATTCAGTTTTTCAATTGAAAGTAGTTCTCCGCTAATACCGGTGTGCATATCATATCCTCTTTTTTATCAGCAATATCAAAACAATTTCACGAATCTGATAATCATAAATGCAATAATCCAAAAAGCAGTATACATTATATCAAATGGCTTTGTCTTTTGTTTTCCTGTATCAAAATCCCCCTTAAAGCCTCTTAGAAGCATGCTCTCATACACTACTCCTGCCCTGTCCATGCTTCTTATAAGCCACATTCCCACAAGAGTTCCCCATGCACTGTAATGAATGCCCTTCTGTTTGGGTGCCCTGAGCTTATAAGCAGTTACTATTCTGTCTGCCTCCTCGCCCATTATATAAAAATATCTCTCGATCAGCAGTATGACTATTACAATTATTTTAGGCACATGAATGGCCCTCAGGGCATAACATATCTTTTCAATGGATGTTGTTGCTATCAGAATATAAGCTGCAAGAACAGCGTAAAAGCCTTTGAGCATAAGGGTGATCATGGAAATCACTCCCCCTGTAATGCCTATCTGGCCTATCCTAAGTACGATATCCCTGTCAAAGAACGGATTAAATATGCCAACTATCAATACCAGTGGCAGAATAAGTCTCATTCTATATAACCCGGTCCTGATTGATAGCTCTCCTAATACAAACCCGAAAATAGGATATAAAGACATCAGAATAAGTGGTGCCACCGCATATTTGTCAAATGACACCACCGTAAATATGTATAAAACGCTAATAAGCAGCTTCCCCAAAGGATGAAGTTCATTCATCCAATGTGAACGCTGCCATAATTCCTGAAACTTTTGAAACTCGTGTAACCTTTGTTCTATTGAATCCATTTAACCTCTTTACAGCTATCTGTAACGCTGCATTGTGAAGGTCTTTAAGTCAGGCGACCTTCTCACCTGAAGATTTCTTCCTGAAAAATCTGAAGGCATAGCATGCACCAACAAGCACAGCTACTACAACCAATGCACCTACGATTCCGGAGAAGCTTGTACCTACAGCAGCTTCACTGTTTTTAAATGCATAATCAGGTAAAAGTGATGTTGCAGTCTGGATCCTGTCAGCCACTTCATAAGCGCTGCCTGAAGCCTCTAACTCTGTAGTTCCTGCAACCTTCTCCATTGACCATTCCAAACCATCCGGGAATGCAGAAGCAAAAAGTGAAACGATACCACCACAGATTGCAGCTACTACACCAAGTGTAACAATAGTATTTCTAAGTGAAAGCTTTGCTTCCTTCTTCTCCTCTGAAACTCCAAAGAGAAGTTCAGGTCTTGCTTCGTTTACAAAAATAAGAACTGCAGCTGTTATAAGACCTTCTACCGCACCGATAGCAAGGTGTATGGGCTGCATAGTTGATACAAATACTGCAAAAGGAAGCTCTGTTATTCCTGAAATCAATGTCTCAAGTGTTACAGAAAATGCTCCAAGCTGCAGAGTGAGCACACATCCTAAAATCGAAGCCACAATAATCTTTACTCTTGATGCACCTTTTCTCATAATAGGCTTCCATATAAGAAGCGCTCCTATAAAGCACCCGTAGAACGCCATATTCCATATATTACACCCTAGCGCCAACAGCCCTCCGTCAGCAAACAACAGGCATTGAATCAAAAGAACTCCTATCATAGTAAGGAATCCCGCATAGGGTCCAAGAAGAGCTGAAAGCATCATTCCACCACAAAGATGGCCTGATGAGCCTGTCCCGGGAATTGTAAAGTTTAGCATCTGTGTAGCAAAAACAAAAGCTCCCATAACTCCCATCACAGGAATCTTCTTAGGATCGTTTTCCTCTCTTACCTGCTTAATTGAATAAGCTGCTGCTCCTGTTGATAAAACATACATTGTACCCGCAACAGCAGGTGATACTAAGGCATCCGCCATGTGCATAATAATCATCCTCCAGCAAATCATTGTACCAAATTATATTTAATATAGAAACCAATATCAATACCAAGGTTCCTAAATGTTAGTATATGTTGGCATTATTTATGTCACAAGCCCCCCAGGGGGTTATATGTGATACATTTATTCAGTTTTCTTTAATGAGAATTGGAAACTAAATGAATTTAGATATGCAATAAGGACATCTGATTATATAAATCATATTCTGAGCTATAATTATCATTATTATGATAGTTTATGATTTTATAATATTTAATTCAAACTTTCGTTAGAAATCTTATGTTTCTTTTATGCTTCGTACATACTTTAGACAAACATTCTTTGTATTATAATCCTATCAGAAGTGAGAACTTCTGACTCCCCCAACAAAACTTTTTTCATACCAGAGCTGTCAGATTCCCCATCTGACAGCTCCTCCTCCCTAAAGAGATATTTTTGGTAAGTCAGCCTCAGAGCTGGCTTTTTTGTACATAGCACTAGTTAGAGTCATACAAGTCCACTTAGCGAGGTTCTTTACGAGCTTTATCTTTTCTTTCTATTTCTGCCACGCTGCGAATTAGCCCCGCCTTTATGAGATGTATTCTTCTCACCTTTTGCATGGGATTTTTCGCCTTTTGCGTGTACTTTATCACCCTTTACATGTATATTGCCGCTCCTGGTATGTGCTTTCCTGTCATTTTTATTATTTGCATTCTTTCCGAAAGCTTTATCAGTGGGCTTTCTCGGCGGTATCAAAAACTGAGGGCCAAATCCGATAAGGTCCTCTCTGTTTTCTCTTAAAAGTGCTTCCTTAACCAGTTCATAGTTCTCAGGTCTTCTGAACTGAATAAGTGCTCTCTGCATTGCCTTCTCATGTGGATCCCTTGCAACATATACCGGTTCCATGGTTATTGGATCTATTCCTGTGTAGTACATGCAGGTTGATACCGTTCCGGGTGTAGGATAAAAATCCTGCACCTGCTCAGGGCTTAATCTATGTTTGCATAGATATTCGGCAAGGGCTATTGCATCCTTAAGTGTACTTCCCGGATGGGATGACATCAGATATGGCACTGCGTATTGCTGTTTTCCTATCTGCTCATTTATGCGATCAAACTTCTCGATAAAGCGGTCATATACCTTAACTTTAGGCTTACCCATTTTATCCAGTACATTGTCCGAAATATGCTCGGGAGCGACACGAAGCTGTCCGCTTATGTGATGCATGCAAAGCTCTCTTAAAAATGAATCATCCTTATCCGCCAGAAGATAATCAAACCTTATGCCTGATCTGACAAATACTTTCTTAACTCCCGGGAGATTTCTGAGCTTTTTAAGAAGGCTTAGATAATCACTGTGGTCCACATCCATATTTCTGCACACCTCAGGATGAAGGCACTTCTTATCCGGACAGGCACCAAACTTCATCTGTTTTTTGCAGGCAGGCTTTCTAAACTGGGCAGTAGGACCTCCAACATCATGAATATATCCTTTAAAATCCTTCTCCTCAGTAAAAATCCTGGCTTCACGAATTATTGATTCATGACTTCTTCCCTGCACAATTCTTCCCTGATGGAAAGTCAGTGCGCAAAAGTTACATTCACCAAAGCATCCTCTATTGGAAGTGAGCGAATATTTAATCTCATCAAATGCAGGAATACCTCCGGCTGCATCATACGAAGGATGCCATGCTCTTAAGTATTCTCTCTCATATACGTCATCGAATTCCTGCTGTGTAAGAGGTCTTGATGGCGGATTCTGAACTACAAACAGGCTTCCATCATAGGTTTCATACAGACGTTTTCCGTTGAAAGGATCGGTATTTCTATACTGGATTCTGAAGCTCTCGGCATATTTTCTCTTATCACTTTTAATTTCTTCAAAGGACGGGAGTTTGATTGCTTCATAGATACTCTCTTCATCCCTGGTCTTATAAACAGTACCGTTTATATAGGTAATATCAGATACTGCCATTCCGGATGCGAGAGCATCAGCTATTTCCACAATACTTATCTCTCCCATACCATAGGAGATAATATCTGCTCCTGAATCAAGGAGAATTGAGCGCCTGACTTTATTGGACCAGTAATCATAATGCCCAAGTCTTCTCAGACTCGCTTCGATTCCTCCGATTATTATAGGTTCATGCTTATATACCTTACGGATCAGATTGCAATAAACTATTGTCGCATAATCCGGGCGTCTGCCCATCTCCCCTCCGGGGCTGTAAGCATCTGTTTTTCTGCGCTTACCGGCAACAGTATAGTGATTCACCATCGAGTCCATATTCCCGGCAGATACGAGGAATCCCAGTCTTGGCGTTCCAAGGACTGTTATACTGTTCTCATCTCTAAAATCAGGCTGACAAATAAGGCCCACGCTGTATCCGTGAGCCTCAAGTGTTCTGGTTATTATCGCGGCACCAAAGCTTGAATGATCAACATATGCATCTCCGCACACGTAGACAAAATCAAGCTGATCTATCCCGCGTTCAATTAAATCGTCCCTACTGAATGGAGGAAACTTATTCATTCCTTACCCTCATCCATTTCTGCAAGAAGCTTGTTTGCATATACAAGCCTTACACAAACTGTAAATATTTCCATAGCTGTTCTGAGATCGCCAAGTGAAGGATATGTAGGTGCAATTCTGATGTTACTATCCTTAGGATCTTTCTTGTAAGGATATGTAGCACCTGCGCCAGTCATTGTAACTCCTGCCTTCTTAGCTCTGTCAACGATGGCTTTGGCACATCCCTCGGGAGCATCAAAGCTGATGAAATATCCTCCCTTCGGTCTTGTCCACTCACCAATGTTATAAGGAGCAAGATCTCTGTCAAGAATTTCTAAAACAGCTTCAAACTTAGGTCTGATAATATCAGCATGCTTTCTCATATGAGCCTTCATACCATCTATATCGCCAAAGAATCTCACATGGCGAAGCTGATTAACCTTGTCATGTCCGATAGTCTGATTAGTAAGCTGTGCCTTAATCTCTTCAAGGTTATTGAGAGATGTGGCAATAGCTGCTATACCACTTCCGGGGAATGTAATCTTGGATGTGGATGAGAATTTGTAAACCATATCAGGACTTCCTGCCTTCTTACACTCCTCAAGAATCTCAATGAGGTAATCCTGATCATCATCATATAAGTGATGAATTCCATATGCATTATCCCAGAAAATGCGGAAATCTCTTGCTGCCGGGCGAAGTCTTGCAAATCTTCTAACGGTCTCATCAGAATATGAGTAACCCTGAGGATTTGAATACTTGGGAACGCACCAAATACCCTTGATTGCCTCATCCTCTGATACCAGCTTCTCAACAACATCCATATCAGGTCCATCAGGAGTCATCTGAACAGGTATCATCTCTATTCCAAAATATTCAGTGATTGCAAAATGTCTGTCATATCCCGGAACAGGGCAAAGGAACTTAACCTTATCAAGCTTGCACCAGGGTGTATTACCCATAATTCCATGTGTATAGGCTCTTGATACGGTATCATACATAACATTCAGTGATGAATTACCATAAATAATGATATTCTCAGGCTTATTCTCCATCATTGCACCGATAAGAACCTTAGCCTCATGGATTCCGTCAAGCACACCATAATTACGGCAGTCTGTTCCATCCTCACAGGAAAGATCCGCTTCAGAATTAAGTGTATCCATCATTCCCATTGAAATATCAAGCTGCTCATGGCACGGCTTACCTCTTGCCATATTAAGTGTCAGATCCATGTCCTGAAATCTTTTGTATTCAGCCTTTAAATTAGCGAGCTCTTTTTCAAGCTCCTGCTTATTCATCTCCTTGTAATCCTTAATCATAATAGACTCCTCACTTCGCTTTAAACTGCAAAAATTATACAACATATTAATTAGAAATAAAAGTTCTCTATTTAAAGCATTTTGGAAAATTCAATATCAAAAAAGAAAGCTGACGTATCACGCCAGCTTAAAATTTTGTTGATATTTATAATATTTCCATAACGGATTCATAGAAAATGCAAATGCATTATTTTATTGGATCGATCAGGTCTCTATACCATCTAAGTGCATCCGTATATGCTTTATACACTTCGTTCATGTCGATGTTTTCCATAATCATGAGTCTTGAAACCTCCTGCCAGGAAGCATTCTCATATTCAAACATGAACTGTAATATGGGCCACAGATCACCCTTATGACCAATAAGTGCATCCTCGATTTTCTTAGACACATGAACCAGCTTAAGTGACTGTTCCATAGTCTGATCAAGCATTATGTCGAGAAGCGAAAACAGACCTGCAAGGAACAACTCTGCAGCAAATCCTTTAAGATCAAAACAAGCAGACAGATTCTCAGCAAATTTTGCTCTTACCATGGAAATTCGCATGATCTCACTGGGCTTATCAGCACAGAGTTCCTTGGTTACAGCTGTGTTGATCCATCTCTTCAATTCCTTCTGTCCAAGCATGGCAGCTGCATGTCTTACGGAAGTAATCTCTGAATTGATTGTAAGGTGATTAACCATCTCCAGCAATGAAATAACAAGCGCCGGGTCTTTTCCTATTACATCAGCAGCATCCTGAAGATCAAAGTCAGGATTGTTAACAACATTAAGAAGTTCAATATAAGTAACCTTCAGCGGTGTAACGGTTTTCTCTGAATCCTCAACAGGAACTCTGAAGAAATTACCTTCATAAAGGTCGTATGCACCATCAGAGGAAAGTCTTTCATAATCGTCCTTGCTGTCAACGCCAACAGCACAGAGCTTTAATTCAGGATAAGCTCTCTGGAAATAAATTCTCGCACTTCTGATATTGATCTTCCTGTGATCAAGAAGAATATAATCACACATCTCAAGGATAGGCTTGTAGGTTTCAAACTGATTCCCTGCAAGCTTCCTGATGGCTATCTTATAACCCTGTCCCTTTAAATCCCAAAGTCTTGTAAGATAAGGCTCCTCAGGTAAAACAGTACTATCGAGAAGAAGTACGATCATTTTTTGCGGAGCTTTACATTGTTCCTCTATATTAGCGAATAGTGAGATGTTATTGATTTCTACAAATACTTCCTTACCACCTGAAAGCACTGTCGGTCCGACACTATCAACAATATCAAGCCCTACAATATTGACCACATTGTCAAGGAAACCTGTTCCCATAAGATGCGGATTCATAAGATGATTATCTCTCTGTGCAAAAACAGAGTAAGCGCAAACTCTCATCTCATCATCAAAAAGTGGGATCAATGAAGCTAACATCTCATTACTCCTTTCGGACTACTTCGTATTTCGTGAATTTTTGTCTGTTAATTTATTATATCATCAGAAAAAAGTATAAACAATTAAAGAAAATAAAATAACAATAAAATATAAAAGACGAGAAAGAAAAAAACAGCCATAAAGGCTGTAAAAAAACAATAATCCGCCCATAAGGCGGATAAAAATCTAATAATCCCGAGAATGCCGGTTCCGGCTATTTGACTCCTAGCAAACGCCAGGTGGGTTACCGCAGCTTTGTCATTAGTCTTCCTCTCCCATAGCTTGTCTGCACATGTGCAGGGCCGGAGGCGTGACAGCCGAACACGCAATTTAGGTGTCCCGTTTAAAGTAACTGTAGGTTCAAATTACACCGGAGTTGTCGAACATCCCAGGCGAGCTCAATGCTCGATATAAACTGCTCTCTGGCAGTTCTTTAATTATATTATAACCTTGCTACATCCTAAATCAATAGATTTTCAGTGAAAAATTATTAATTATATATGAAGAAAGCGCATGTAATCTGCATTACATGCGCCAAATTCTGAAACAATTCATCATTATGTGAAAATGAAGCTCTTTTATAAAGGCTTTGTTGCCTCTTTAAGCCATTCCTTGATCTCAGGTTCTTCAATGAGGGGTTCAATTGTCTCATAAACCATCTTGTGATAATCATCAATTGCTGCTATTTCTCTCGGCTGTAAATACTTTTTATCAATCGCATCACGGTCAAGGGGAACATAAGTGAGGTGTCTGAACTCAAGGAATTGTCCATCACTGTTCTTCTCACCGCTTACAACCTCAAGGATGTTTTCAATTCTTATGCCGTGCTCGCCCTCTTTATAAACACCGGGCTCATCAGACACGATCATACCTACCTTCAGAGCAGCTTCATCCTCAGATGATCTTGACTTCCATCTGATGCTATGAGGTCCCTCATGTACATTTAAGATATAACCGATACCGTGACCTGTTCCGCACTTGTAATCGATACCGATATTCCAGAGTGGCTGTCTTGCAAGAATATCCAGGTTCCTTCCGTTACATCCCTCAAGAAAATGTGCATTTGCAAGCTGTAACATTCCAACAGCAGTAAGAGTATAGTGCTTCTTCTCATCCTCAGTAAGAGGTCCAAGCACTATAGTTCTTGTGACATCCGTTGTACCTCCCATATAGGTTCCGCCGGAATCCACAAGTAAAAAGCTCTTGGGCTCAAGTTTAGCATTTGAGCTTTCAGTTGCTTCATAATGCATCATTGCCGCATTGTCCTTGTAAGCACTGATCGTGGGGAATGAAAGCTCAATAAATCCTGGCAGCTGAGCTCTCATCTCATCAAGATGCATGGCAGCTGTGTATTCATTTAAATCCGCACCATTCTCAACTTCCTTCTTAACCCAATATATAAATCTGGTAAGAGCAGCTGAATCTCTGATATAGACCTCTCTTATATTTTTGAGCTCTGTATCATTTTTGCATGCCTTCATCATTTCTGTAGGATCATAGATATTTTTGATAGTCGCAGAATTATCTTCTGAATTATCCTTGATTGTTCTGTATACTGAATAGCTTACATTTCTCTCATCATAGAGAGTAACGCCGTCATATTCATATTCATCAAGCCAGTTGATAATTCTGTTGTAAGCAATAAGTTCGATTCCGTTTGCCTCACAGTAAGAACGAACTTCATCATTAAGCTCTTCAAACTGTACAAACATACTTACACTTTTCTTTGTTATGAAAAGGTAACTCAGAATAACAGGATTGCACTCAACATCGTTGCCTCTAAGATTTGTAAGCCAGCATATATCATCAAGTTTGCAGAGAAGGTATGCATTTGCATTTTCCTTTTCCATCTCTTTTCTTACATCTGCCAGCTTTTCGGCAAATGATTTTCCGCAAAGTTCATCCGGAAGAACATAAATAGGATTACAGGGAAGCTGAGGTCTGTCCTCCCAAACCTCTCCTGCAAGATCCTTGTCATACTTGATCTTAACCTGCTTTTTCTTAAGCTTCTTCTCGTAGGAAAGGCCTTCTCTTGCAGGCACTACCTTTCCATCAAATCCAAGAACCTGTCCGCTCTGCATGTTATCTGCAAGATACTCTGCGATAGTCGGAACCCCATCTTCTCCCATCTTAAAGAGAGTAACACCGGTTCCCTTCATTTCTCTTTCAGCCTGTATAAAATATCTTCCATCAGTCCACATTCCTGCGAAATCCTTTGAAACAACCAACGTTCCATTGGATCCTGTAAATCCACAGAAATACTCTCTTGCCTTGAAGAAATCTGCTGAATACTCAGAATTGTGATAGTCTGATGTCGGCATAAGATAATAATCTATGCCATTTGCTGCCATTTTTGCTCTGAGGGCAGAGAGTCTGTCCTGTATTATTTTATTCATTTAAATTTATATCCTCCTGAAGAACCCATAATCCGTCTAAATTTTCAGTTAGGATGTCAATCCCGGGGTTCTTTTTATCTGTCTTCCATCGGCACATACTCATGAGTATCGCTAACTGCCATATATGCCGGTCTTATTATCTTGCTGTTATTAGCAAGCTCTTCCATTCTGTGAGCGCTCCAGCCTACAATACGTGCAATTGCGAACATAGGAGTAAACAGCTCCTCAGGAAGCTCAAGCATTTTATAAACAAATCCGGAATAGAAGTCCACGTTTATGCTAACGCCCTTATACATCTTGCGCTCATTGCTGATGACCTCCGGAGCAAGCCTTTCAACTGTCTCATAAAGTGCCAGCTCTTTTTCCATTCCTTTTTCCTTCGCAAGCTTAATGGTGTATTCCTTAAGAAGGACTGCTCTTGGGTCAGATTTTGAATAGATAGCATGTCCAACACCATAAATAAGACCTGCTTTATCAAAAGCCTCTTTATGAAGAAGCTTTTTAAGGTATTCTTTTACTTCATCCTCATCGGTCCAATCCTTAAGTTCTTTTTCCATCTGGTCAAACATATGAATAACCTTTATGTTGGCACCACCGTGACGAGGTCCTTTAAGAGATCCAATGGCCGCAGCAATTACGGAATAAGTGTCAGTCATCGATGAGCTTACAACGTGAGTTGTAAAGGATGAGTTGTTACCTCCTCCATGCTCCATATGAAGGATCAGGCAAATATCCAAAAGCCTTGCTTCAAGTTCAGTATATTTACTGTCGGGCCTGAGTAGATAAAGGATATGCTCTGCTGTTGACAGCTCAGCCTTCGGCGGATGAATAAAAAGACTGTTCCCCTCATGGTAATGGTTATACGCCTGATATCCATATATTGCAAGAAGAGGGAAAAGACTTATCATCTGAAGACTCTGCCTTAGTACATTAGGCATTGAAACGTCATCTGCATGATCATCATAGGAATAAAGTGTAAGAACACTTCGCGACAAGGTATTCATCATGTCACGGCTCGGAGCCTTCATAATGATATCCCTTACAAAACCGGTAGGAAGAGACCTGTAAAAACCAAGGAGCTGCGTAAAACCACGGAGTTCCTCTTTATTCGGAAGCTTACCAAATAAAAGCAGGTAAGCTGCTTCTTCAAAGCCGAATTTAGAATTACTGGCAGTTCCATGAACTATTTCTCTTACGTTAATTCCGCGATAGAATAACTCTCCATCTGCAGGAACTCTCTCCCCATTAACTTCCTTGGTTGCATTTATTGTGGAGATATTGGTTAGACCGGTCAGTACACCTTTACCATTTAAATCACGAAGCCCTCGCTTTACATCATATTTTGTAAAAAGCTCCGGATCTATTCGGTCTGCACCCTCAACAACCTTAGCGAGATCGACTAATTCCGGTGTGTTATCTGAGTAAATGTTTCTCTCGTTGTCTTTGTTTCCCATAATGCCTCCTATATAATGCTATTTTTTTATCTGTCTAAGTCCGGTCGGATACTGATACCGTAAGCGCCCAAAGGACGTGCGCTAACTGTAAACATCTCCTGTATTTTCCCACTATCTGCCAGCACAGCTGACAGACAGTGTAAATATTTTTGTATTTTATCTCTTTACTTCAAAAACTCCCTTACAGCATCAGCAAGTGCATCCTTTGCTACAACCTTATCATGTCTTACAGCCGCATCACGAATTGATGTAACAGCCTCGGGAATCTCGACTCCGGATACTTCTGAAAGCTTATCCGCAAGCTGGAAATCATCAAGACTCTCATCGTCCTTAGAAAGAGCCTGCATAACACTTCTTGTAAACTTGTAGGGACTTGCCGTAGAAGCGATTACCGTAACAGTCTTATCCCCGGTTTCCTCTCTATATTTATTATACACGCAAGAAGCGACTGCGGTATGAGTATCTATAAGATATCCTGTTTTTTCGAACAAATCACGTATAGTCTTAGCTGTCTCATCTTCTGTAGCATAACCGCCATAAAAGCACTCAAGCGCATTTTTCATAGAGTCTGAAATTGCATACTTTCCATCCTCTGTAAGCTGCTTCATATAAGAAGCATCCTTCGCTGCATCATCACCTGCAATATGATAAATAAGACGCTCAAGGTTTGATGAGATAAGAATATCCATTGAAGGTGAGCTTGTAAGAATAAACTCACGATTTCTGTCGTATTCGCCTGTCTTAAAGAAGTCATACAGAACCTTGTTTGAATTGGATGCACAGATAAATGTCTTTATCGGAAGTCCCATCTTTCCTGCATAATAAGCGGCAAGAATATTACCAAAATTACCAGTGGGAACAACTACATTTATCACATCATTCTCAGCGATTCTTCCTTCCTTAAGAAGTCTTGTGTATGCATAAACATAATAAACAATCTGAGGTACAAGACGTCCGATATTTATGGAATTTGCAGATGAAAACTGGAATCCTTTTTCATCAAGCTCTTTTGCGAATTCAGGATCTGTAAAAATCTTCTTAACTCCGGTCTGAGCATCATCGAAGTTACCCTCGATACCTATAACGCAGGTGTTGTCACCTTCCTGAGTAACCATCTGCTTTTCCTGGATTGGTGATACACCGTTCTTGGGATAGAAAACCATGATTCTTGTTCCGGGAACATTTGCGAATCCTGCAAGTGCAGCCTTTCCTGTGTCACCGCTGGTAGCAGTAAGAATTACGATCTCATTTTTGATGTTGTTCTTCTTTGCTGCAGTTGTCATTAAATATGGAAGGATTGAAAGTGCCATATCCTTGAATGCAATTGTCTTTCCGTGATATAGCTCAAGATAAAATGCACCGTCAGCTTCAGTCATAGGTGCCATCTCTTCTGTATCGAATTTAGAGTCATATGCATGATCTATACAATATCTCAGCTCTTCTTCCGTAAAATCAGAAAGCAAAAGCTTCATAACCTGATAAGCTGTCTCACGATAGTCCATCTCCTTAAACTCTGAAAGGCTCTTGTCAAGCTTCGGAATACTATCAGGAACAAATAGTCCTCCATCTGCTGCAAGTCCCTTCAAAATAGCCTGGGAAGCTGTTACCTTCTGCTTATCACCTCTGGTGCTTGAATACATAACGTTCATGTTGCTAGACTCCTCCGTTTTTTCTTATTTCCGCATTGCTGTTGATATGATAGAATAGTTATAAGACAACTCTTCACTGATGAGTAGTTTGATGTTTTTCTTATGATAAAAAACTATACTTTGAGTACAAAGTATACCACATAATTGCATATAAATACATAAATAATTATAAACACCGCTTTCGGAACTATTGATTTTAAGCTTATGGGGGTAAACTTAAAATGGCAAACAAAGTTGCGGGAGTGTATGAAACAAGTTTGAAGGATGGGACGAAGTCCTATAGGGCTTCAATTACTTTCAAGGGGAAACATATCGCACTGGGTTCCTTCTCTGATGCACAGCATGCCGGGGATGCATATTCGCAGGCGCAGGACATTCTTTCGGACAGTTCCTTTACCCTGTCATCCTATGAGAAGGAAAAATCGCTTTCTTTTGAAAAGTGCGTTGTCCTGATCAATTTCAGAGACAAGGGGCTGTATATTCCTACGCCGATCTATCTTGAAAAAAAGTACTTCTTTTACTATCTCTCACCAAACCACATGCTCATATTCGATATTGATGATCTGTTTTATTATTCATCACACAAGATTATGAAAAGGGGTTCTCATTTATTTGTGGCTGATTATGGTTCACAGATAAGTATCCTCAGCAGATATGGTATAAGAAGTTATGCGGTTGAGGGTCGTGACTACCGCTTTGCCAACGGCAATGCCAATGATCTTCGCTACGAAAATATTGAAGTATTAAACAGATATCACGGTGTCCGCCAATACGCAGAGCGCGGATTCCAGAAATATAAAACTGTCATTCATGTAAACGGTGATTATGTTGTAGGAAAATACAACACTGAGAACGAAGCAGCCATAGCCTACAACAAGGCTGCAGATATTCTAAAAAAGAATGGCATAGATAAAAACTACATGCTGAATTATATTGAGGATCTTACAGCTTCGCAGTACGCAGATCTTTACTCATGTATTAAGATTTCTCCTAAAATAATGAAGCTGACCGGATGATCTGTTTTCAGGGACATAATATGTATTCAATAAGAGCTTATGCCCGCAGTTATCTGTGGGCAATTATTATTTTAACTATAGTATTTTTATGCATACAGGTTTCAGGGTGCGCTGTCGCCTCTACAGGAGAGTCTAATCAGAAAGTAGGCTTTTATTTTGATACCGTTATCACGCTTACCGCCTACAATAAAGACTTTTTGTCCAATGATTCCCCATTTTTCACAAAAAATGCTGACGCTTCTGAAAGATGTCTGTCTTTTTTGGATGAGTGTCTTTTACAATGCGATCACTATGAAAAATTGTTCTCTACTCAAAAAAAGCATAGTGATATCTGGAATATCAACCATTCCTTTGGCAATTCAGTCGAAATAGACTATTCAACATATGATTTATTAAGCAAGGCGCTCTATTATGCAGAACTGTCTAATGGCGCCTTCGATCCCACAATTGGTAAAATTACGGATCTTTGGGATTTTCATGCAGATTCAGGAAGACAGCTCCCTGACCATAACGTAGTTGAAAAGGATCTCCTTCATGTTGATTACAAAAATATAAAGCTTACGAAAGAAGACGGAAAATATTATGCCCGCCTTCTGGACCCTGAGTCAAAGATTGATCTTGGCGGTATTGCCAAGGGTTATATAGCAGACAAGTTAAAAGAATTCTATAAGGAAAAAGGAGTAAGAAACGGCATTATCAATTTAGGCGGAAATGTCCTGCTTGTAGGAGGAAAACCTGCTAACGGAGCGTCATATAATGTAGGCATACAAAGGCCTTTTGGCGAAGCTTCCGAATCCATGCTCACTTTATCTTTAAAGGATAAATCAGTGGTAACTTCCGGAATATATGATCGCTATTTTGAGAAGAACGGAATACTCTACCACCATATTCTAAACACTGCCACAGGGTTCCCTGTAAGGAACAACGTCTACAGTGCAACCATTGTCTCAGACTCGTCTGCTGACGGTGATGCTCTGTCTACAATCTGCCTGTCCCTTGGCGTAGAAAAAGGGATGGATCTCATAGATTCCATCCCTAATACTTACGTTCTGTTTATAACAGACAAATATGAAGTTGTTTATTCAGACGGATTCCCGGGACTTAACCCTTAAAGCATAAGGTTCATATTACTTCTCTGCTCTTCATCTTCCATCTGCTTATTCTGCATCTGCATACGATATGTATCAAGTAGCTGAGTCTTCTTGAGCTCAGTTATCTCCTGAGCAATATCTGTATCTGCTATGCTGCTCTGTGCACTTAAGAGATTCTCTTTTGCTATGGAATTGTAGCTCACATCAGCTTCAAGTCCATTTGTTACTGCGCCTACCTGGCCTCTTGCATCGTTAACGCTCTTTAATGCGCTGTCGATGGAGTCGATGTCATTAACATCGACATTATCAAGTCCAAGTGACTTCATCTGTGAAGAATTAAGTTGTTGGCCAATTCCCTTCATTAACTGAGAATTAGCATTGGAGATGTCGCCGCGCTCGCTATCTGACAAAGTGTCATTTTTAGCATATACAACATTCTCACGCATGCTCTGCAGATAATCGGTTACTCCGTCAAGAACGCCGTCACTGATATTCTGTCTGTTGACGTTGTCCTGTCCGTTTCTGACCAAAACTCCAGCGGTCCTCTGCTCTTTTTCAAGCTTCTGACTTATAGCAAGCTCCGCTGCACCATCTGCAGCTCTCGGAAGCTTATTGCCACTGGCGATCTTCCCATAGGAATAATTATTAAAACTGTTACTTCCTATTCCTCCTATCATAATTGCGCTCCTTTCTTCCTCCGTGAATAAGGATAAATCCATTTTCGCGCCGCAGCCTAATCTCCGGTCCCCACCATTAATAGCTGCTGGCATGCCTTTTGTCTAAAAGACACACTTAGGATCCTTCCTAAATCTCTGCCACTCAGAGCAGTATATTCTTATAGTTATCTTGACTATAACATTTTCAGTCAATTTTGTAAATAGTTAAAATTTTTATGACTAGTCAGCTATTTAATTGTATAAAATAGACATCAAACCTTAAATCCACTAATAAGTGTCTCGATTTTGTCAGAAGAGTCTGAAACAGCTGTCGCACTGGTATCGACACCCTTTGAATTCTCAGCAACCAGCTCGGCACTTGATGTAAGGTGGGTTGTGGTTGCACTTACTTCCTGAGTACTTGCAGACTGTTCCTCAGAAATAGCCGCCATGGATGTAGCTATCTCATCAACATTTCCTACCTTGGCAATCATCTCACCTACAATATCACTGGTTTCATCCAGACTCTTAAATATCTCTTCAAAAGTCGCACCAGCTGTATTTACAGCATCCATATTAGCGCTTATCTCATTCATGTTTGCCTGGGACTTATCTGACAATTCTTTTATTTGTGCAGTAATATCCTTAATAATTGCAGCAATCTGAGTGGTAGACTCAGCACTGTTATTTGCAAGCTGTCCGATTTCAGTAGCAACAACAGCAAAGCCTTTACCTGCATCACCTGCTCTTGCTGCTTCAATTGAAGCATTCAGTGAAAGGAGGTTCGTTTGTGAAGCGATGGAGTTGATGATCTCTATTATGGAATTGATCTTATCAGCAGATTCTCCAACGTCTCCAACTACTCTGTTCATATCTTCCATGGAATTTGCAATACCGCTCATACCGGTCTGAACAACTTCCATATCTCTCTGTCCGTCTCTTGCCTTGGTAACAAGACTTTCCATAGTTTCTCTTGTCTGGTTACTCTTATCTGTAAGATTACTTACCTCCTGTGCAAGAGTTGTGGCCTGATTGGCAAGCTCTGTAACTGCATCAGCCATATCATCCATAGCACCCTGAATC
The DNA here is from genome assembly GCF_000701985.1 of Butyrivibrio sp. WCE2006. NCBI lineage: Bacteria > Bacillati > Bacillota > Clostridia > Lachnospirales > Lachnospiraceae > Butyrivibrio > Butyrivibrio sp. WCE2006. The sequence goes on from NZ_JNKH01000015.1 coordinate 58,347, forward strand.
TGCTGCATTGCCTTGCTCTGCTCATCTGCCTGTAAATTAAGATCACTGGATGCATTTTTAGAATTTGCAGCCTCATCTGCAAGCTGTTCCGTAACATTTCTAAGCTGGGTAAGCGTATCTCTCATCTGCTGAACATACTCGAACATATTAGAGTTCATTACGCCAATCTCGTTATCATTATCCTTACCCTTTTTAATATCAACAGTGAAGTCGCCCTGTGCAATTCTTGTAATATTGCTTGTAAGTGCACTTACCGGTTTTGTGATCATACTATTGATAACCTGAAGCATTACAACAGCCATTACCACGATCATTATAACTGCGATAATCGCACTTATTAATATGAAATTGTAAAGAGGAGCAAGAATATCGCCCTCAGCTACAAATGAAACAAGCTGCCATGTTGTTCCATCTACGGGATCAAAGGATACGTAATAAGTTTTTCCGTCAGTACCTTTAATATGCTGAATATCTGATGTTCCACCTGCCTCGACAATCTTAGCGACTTCCTGAATGAAACCATCATTTGAAAATTCACTTACATCTTTTCCAATCTGATCAGGAGAAGGTGAGCCAACCATTATTGAGCCATCAAACAGCATGGTTGAGCCTGTTCTCAAAGGCTTAAATGCGCTTGATTTTTCAGAAACACCGGACAGAACTATATCTGTGGACATAACGCCACTCATTCCATCAATCATATTTACAACACGGGAGCCACATACAACCATCTGACCTGTGGTCAAGTCAACTGAAGGAGGTCCGAGGACTACGGTTCTGGACGCTGATCCATTCTTATACCATGCTCGTGTTGTGGGATCATAATCAGCATCAGGTACCCAATCCCCACCATCAACGAATAGCTCTCTTCCAAATGCCAGATATACATCACTTACTTCATTTGGATACTTCTTCATTCCGGTTGCAAGAACTGCTTTGATTCCGGAGGCATCCTCATATTTTGATGATTCAATAACATCAGCAAGACCATCATAATAATTCTTGATTCCGTTCATGGTTGCTGCAATTTCTTCAGAATTTGCCTTAGCTTCCTGCGAAAGACCATTTGTCGCCTCATCTACTATTACGCTTTTTGCCCTGAATGCAATAAAAATCGTAATAAAAGCCAGTGCAACGACAATCATTGGAATAAGAACCAGTAAAAGTTGCGCACTAATATGTTTGATCTGTCTTTTTTCTGAACTTATATTGGCCATAAACTGATACCTCCTAATGATAACTAATTATCAAAATATCAATATAATGATATCACTATGGCATCGTTTATTGATTAAATAAGCATTTAATCTTTATAAGTTTTTTATAAAAAACAAAATCAAATTTTAATATTTTCTCTGTAATTATCTTAATCTCTTGCGAAAATCCGCTCAGATATGCTCAGTAGATTTCAGATAAATAATAAAACTTACAAATTACTGATCACAATCTCATATATTTTCTCATCAGTTACATTTTCATCAGACCTAAGCGCTGTAGCAACCTTTGCATTTATGGTAATGCTGTTGCCATCTATTTCAATTATCGTCTCTATTGCCTCTTTTATCTGTTTTGCAAGATAATCCAAAGCTTCTCTGGTCTTGATAAAAGTAAGAATACCAAAATAGCTCTCCTTAATTCTTCCAACTGCACAGTTGCGACCTACAACCTCTGTGATCTTCTGACACATTCTGACAAGGGATTTTTCGGCTGTATCTTTTCCGTAAGTACTTAAAACTCTGGAATAGCTGGCATTTCTTACGATTATCAGCCCATAGTTCTTTCCCTTATCAAGATACTCACCTGCATAGTCCAGAAGGCAAAGCATAAATGCCTTCGCATTCATTAGTTTTGTAAGCGGATCAATATTATTTGGTATTGCGATATTTTCAAGCCTGTATAATTCTTCTTCCTTATCCTGGAAAAATCCAATCAGACCTATAATCTCCCCATTTCTATAAACAGGCATCTTCTGGCATACAATGTCGTGAACAACTCCTGACACAATACATTGTCCCTGAGCATCGATTATCATCTTGCCTTCGTTTAAAACATCCTCTTCATCACTTTTATAAGACTCACCATCAATATGCCACCCCATATCCTCATCTGTCTTTCCGACAATTTCCTCTATGGATTTAAATCCGTAATAGTCCAGGAATGACTGGCTGGCTCCAAGAAATCTCCTGTTCTTATCCTTCCAGAAGAATTTAACAGAAGAAGCCCATATAATATTATCCCAAAGCTCTGAATAGGTAATTGCTCCGGAATCTGCAAGATATTTATCAACAAGTAACCTTGCCGATGCTGTAAGTCCATCCAGAACTCTGGATACCTCCATGGGAATCGACTTATAGCAAACCAGGAATTCGTTCCCACCGGTCCCCGGAACAGACATCACTATGACATTCTTTCTCCTGTAGGAACCATCTGATTGCTTTATTCTGAATATTTTTTCTATATATCCTTTGCTGCTCTCCTCAACCCTTTTGGGAAGTGTTGATAGATTCATGAAATCCGTAAAATCATTCTTTTCAGCCGAATAGACAACATCATTTGCAAAAATCTGAATAATTGATTTAAGGTCAGAATTTACATAAGAATCATTATTTATGTACTTAAATCTTCCAAGAAGAGGCGCAACGAGATTATCTCCGATATTGATCAGGTCAACCACTTCAAACAGAAGATTAAGATCCCTTAGTTTTGAATCCAGCATGTTACGCTCAGTATTATTCTGATCCATGGTTATGTTCATGATTGAGCCTTTGATAATCGCATGACCATTATGCTTAACCAGACACTTTGCCCTGAACCTCAGGTAATTCCCATTGTCCGTGTAATAGAAGGTTTCAATATTGGAACTGTTCTCAGTAATATTGGCGAACTCTCTGTATTTTTTAAGCAGCGGCGACGCAGTGTGATAGATGCGTCTGTCTATCTCACTGAGGTCAATATCATAGTCGTGAAGAACCTGCCCAATATATGCCCTGTTCATGAAAAGTGTATGAAAATTCTCCCCGTCATCTTCAATGATTTCAAGGGGAATATCGGTATCAATTACACTTGATCCGGCGACGTCATAAAAGTGCCGCCATTGTCTCATTTCGATATCGATTCTTTTTTCCTTAAGATGCTCAAGCATATCTTCGTATTTTTCAGGTCTTCCAAAATAGAAGCCCTGCAGCTGCTCACACCCAATGTTCTGCAAAAACTGGAACTGTTCAGAAGTTTCAACACCTTCAGCGAGGGTCTTGATTCCGATTTCCTTAGCCATTGTTATGGTGGAACGCATAATAGCCTTGGACTTTTCAGTAAATGAAGTCAGAAAATTCATGTCCATTTTCAGCATGTCAAAATCGTAGTCTTTGAGAAGATTTAAGGTGGAGTATCCGCTTCCGAAATCATCCATCCAAATCTCATAGCCCACTCTTCTGAACTTATTTATAACGTCAAGTAAAAATCCCTCGTCTGTGGCGAAGATACTTTCAGTAATTTCAATATGTATATAATCTCTTGGAATATCATATTTAGATGTCTCAGATTCAACCAGTTCAAAGATATCGCACTTTACAAAATCGAGACGGGAAAAATTAATAGATACAGGTACAATTGGATTCCCTTTTTTTAACTCGCGGTCCAGCGTACTGCAGACAATACTAACCATATGACAATCAAGCTTATAAATAAGCTGACTATCCTCCAGCGGTTTTACAAATAATGCAGGCGGAAGCATCCCCCAATCGGGATCATTCCATCTTGCAAGAGCCTCCACACCGCATAATTTCTTCGTAAGAGCACGGACAACAGGCTGGAAAAATGCCTCTATCCAGCCTTGTTCGATCGCTCTATCTATATTGTTGATAATATAATTTTCCAAGGGTTCCATAAAATACATTTTAGCCGATTTATCGCTTAAAAGTGTTGACTTTACAGAATATTCGGAAAGTTTATATATTTTTAAGATATGACTTTTTGTGGGCAAAAGCGGAAATCGCCCACAAAAATCCTGCCTTCGGCAGGACACGCCCCTCGCTTCGCGAGGACCTGGTCCAATACGATTCCCGTTTTTCTGAGGAAAAACAGGAATCTATGACTTCTTGAACGCATTAAGAAAAATTGTTCAAGCATCCTGCCTTTCTGCAGGACACCCCCTCGCTTCGAAAGAGCCTGGTCCAAAACGATCATCAACCGTTTGAGACACATTTTATCCATCCGGATGCGCTTTCATTATAGCCAGCGTTTGATACCCCATCAGTTACGGCAGCATCACTTTTTTTTTCAATATCATCGCTAAAACAGATAGCCTTTAATTTCTCCGGTAGATTTTCGGAATTCAAAAGATAAACATATTCCCCGTCGGACGTTGTCTTGCTATTATATGAAAAATATACGTTATCCCAGCCCTTTTGAGTAATATCAGCATAGTCATAAAGCCCTGTGGCATTAAACAATTCATCCGGAATACAGTTACTTGTCACAGCCTGAATTTCATTTCTATCATTACTGCTCCATTCTCCATGAATGTTCTGCTCTTTTTCCTCATCCCACTGATCAACCTCTATGGTGACTTTATCCATATCGTCGTTGCCATTCCACCAGGATGTCGGGATATTATGCTGTTCCAGAAAAGCTATAGTACCGGTAAATGATGGAAATACATAAAAATTGTACTTGTTGTAGTATTCATAGTACAGCTTATTACCTGTAGCCTTAGATCCATTGATCATTATCGTTGGCGTTTGCTTACTTAAATCATCCAAGGACTGGGCCATAAGTTCATTGGTGTAGATTTTAATGAATTCATCCATATCCTCTTTGCTTAACTTCTGCTCAAAACTACCACTGAGGCTCTGTCCGTTTAATCCATCAATTTCACCCTCACTAATTCCGGTAACAGGGAACTTTCCAAGCTTATATTCCTCAGAATCATATAAATCTCTATATATCGCAAATAACTCCTGATCATTCTTATTTAATTTATACTGTCGTCTTACCCTTTTACCGTTCTTTAAGTTCCACTGTACTGTAATATATTCATATGAAGGACTATCAACAGTATCATCATATTCATTAAAATCATAGTAAATATAATCAGGGCTAAAAAGTCTGTACTTTATCGCATCTTTATGGCTTTTTTTAGCTTCTATTGCACCTTGTACTGTAAGCTTTTCCACCTTATCAAGGTCAGTAAGCTTCATATGGCATAAAGCATATTCCATTCCTGAAGCAGTACTGTTGTAGAACGTTACGTTATCTACTCCATCAGTCACCTTTTCAGAGGGTGCTATGATGTTGGGATATGTAAAGTTTTCAGCAATAGCAACACTTTCAACCCTTGATGGCATAGGCTGCCATGTTTCGTATCCAAATATATCGAAAATGAAACCAATGAATATAAGTGATGAAATTACGGCACTTCCAAGAAGTGTTCCTCTGTGTTTAAGACACGCCTTAAAATCAAATTCGTATATGGTCTCTATCACAACATGGATTACGACAAGTCCGCAGATCATACCAAAGATCAGCATTCCAAAACTTCTTGAATAGCCTATAAAATAAATCATCAGTCCGGCTCCAATCGCGCCTACAACAGAAACGATGATCTTAAGTACCGGCTTTGTGATATTGAACGCCATAGCCTTACCTGCTGCCTCTGCAGGTCTCATTTTCACAAGAACCCTTGAGAGAACAAAGCATCCTATCGCCAGAATGACAATCATTAACATACCGAGCGCGGCATCAAAGGTATAAAATGCAATCTCATGCTGAGAATCCCCATGGAATCTTTCTATTGTTCTCAGAACCAGAGTAATAGGAGTCCATCTTGTATACGCATCAATACTTGATGAGTCACTCCAGTAACTGGATAAAAAAGTATCCTTAAGTATTTCGTATACTACCGAGCTTACCGGTCCAAAAAAGAAAAACATAGCGCATCCAAGTGCAGCTACAACTATGTGACCAGTCAAAACAGCCGCAAGGCAGCAGATTTCATAACACATAATAAACATGATAACTACAACAAGAGCGGACGCTGGATACAAAAGAATGGTATTCCAGGTAGCATATCCCTTCACCAGTCCCATTATTACGGTAATCATGTTGCATATAAGATATGGAACAGCAAATATAAGAATTCCGCATAGGTTATTCACATCAAAAAGCTGCTGTCTTTTGACTGGCAGTGAGTAATAAAGATCCATCTGCCTGGAATCAAAAAGATATGAATACCCCTGAATTGCCAAAATAAATGCCAACACAAATAATATGAATATAACCGGTCCGTTTCCAAGACCTGCAACGTCATTGTAAAAGTTTATCCTTATGTCACTTAAGTTAGTTGACTCATTCTCAAGTCTCTGTTTGTAATGCCCGAAGATAATCATGGTATATACTATTTGAGCGAAGAAATTTGCTGCTATTGATAATGCTATCGGCCAAAGACGCCTCTTTGATTGCTCTTTAAGCAGATCAGCAAATAATTTTCTTGATGTCATATCCTTCTACCCCCGTTTCACTGATAAATATCTCTTCAAGAGACAATGGCAGTATTTCCATAAAGATCGGATTTTCTGCTCTCAGTGCATCGCCTATATCCTCCTCCTGACCGCGAATGGTCATAGTCACAAGTCTTCCGCGATTCTCTTTTGTCAGAACACAAAGCTTATCCTCAATTCTTTTCTGGCTCTCCTCATCCCTAAAGACACACTGAAGCTTGTGTATATCAGACTTTGCTTCATCAAGGTTCTTTGAAAGGAGTATTCCTCCTTTGTGAAGAAGTCCTACTGTATCGCATATATCCTCTAGTTCTCTAAGGTTGTGGGAGGCAATCACAGGTGTAAAATTCCTGGAGCTCATATCTCCTATAAAAAGACTCTTCACAGCCTGTCTCATCACCGGATCAAGGCCGTCAAAGGTCTCATCGCAATACAGATATCTGGTGCCTGCCACAATGCCAAGTATAATGGATAACTGCTTTTTCATTCCCTTTGAAAATGTCTTTATCTTTCTGTTTTTTTCAAGTCCAAAGTTACTCATGAGGTAATCAAATCTCCCCATATTGTACCCCGGATAAATTCTGCTATAGAAAGTAGCCATTTCCACAGGTGTCGTATTTGGGAAAAATGCCGTGTCATCAGAAATATAGAATAGTTCCCTCTTTATTTCAGGATTCTCATAGACAGGTCTTCCATCTATTGTGACGTTTCCTGTATCCGGCTTAAGTATTCCTGCCGCTATTCTTAAAAATGTACTTTTACCTGCACCATTTGTCCCCACAAGGCCAAACACCTGACCATCCTCAATGGTGAGATCGATTCCGGCTATCGCCTGAATATCGTCAAATCTTTTTGACAGATTTGTCGCCTTTATCATACGTTCCCTCCTTTTACAAACTCTTCATGAATAAAGTCTGTAATTTCCTTTTCTGTAATCCCGACCTTAGATGCCTTTACGATTACCCCTAAAAGCTCATCGAAGAACTCCTTCTTTTTTACCGGAAGCACTTCATCGGCTGCTGCCGCAAATCTTCCTCTCCCGGTAACCGAATAGCACATGCCCTTTTGTTCCAGTGCATCATATGCCTTTTGAATTGTATTGGGGTTGATTGATAAATCCATCGCCAGTGATCTTACAGAAGGTAATGCTTCCCCTGCACCTATTACACCGCATAATATCAGCTCTTCAAGCTTGCCTGATATCTGCTCATACAGGGGTCTTTTGTCTCTGTAATCGATTTCTATCAGCATTTTCCCCTCCTGTTCTTAGTGTACTATGTCATCTAGTACACTTAGGATAATATACCATACACCTCCACCTGTCAACAGGATTAAATAAGACTTTCTAATTTTGTCAATCAGGAAATCCAATGGGATTTAATAATATATAAAAATCCCCCGGTTGTTGCCGAGGGATCATTTGAGTTTATATAGCTTTTGCTTCCATCTCTTCAAACTGACGGGAGAATAATTGATGATAGTAACCACCAATATTTTTCATTAGTTCCTTGTGTTTTCCGCGTTCTATAATCTTACCGTCTTTAACAACAAGGATTATGTCCGCATCTACTACCGTAGATAATCTATGGGCGATCATAAATGATGTACGTCCTTTTATCACCACAGAGATTGCATCCTGTATAGCTTTCTCTGTAACAGTATCTATGGATGAAGTAGCCTCATCCAAAACAAGAATTCTCGGATTTGCAAGTATAGCTCTTGCAAAGGATAATAACTGCTTTTCACCTGTAGAGAGCATGTCACCGCCTTCACCTACATCACTGTCAAGTCCTTCCTCCATTCTCTCCACAATCTTATCTGCAGATACAAGTCTTAGAGCATTCCAGATTTCTTCATCAGTAGCATCAGGATTACCATATCGCAGATTATCACGTACACTTCCTGAAAACAGATGAGGTGTCTGCAAAACGTAACCAATATTGCTGTGAAGCCACAGCTGAGATCTCTCCTTGGCATTTCTTCCGTCTATCAGAACTTCACCGCTAGTGGGTTCAAAGAATCTGCACACCAGGTTTACCAATGTGGATTTGCCCGCACCGGTCTCTCCCACAATGGCAACGTTAGTACCCTGAGGAACCTTTAGATTAAAGTGCTCCAGAACATATTCTGTGCCGTCAGGATAGTGGAATGAAACGTCTTTGAATTCCACATCTCCATAGAGTTTCTCCCAGTTTTCTTTCTTAGGATTAAAGGTATCACCGTATTTTGCAATTACCTCAGGAGAATCTGCAACATCCGATTCTGTTTCTATGAGTTTTATGAATCGCTCAACATTAACCTGTACGGCGATAAGCTCTGAGAAGGTGACGATTATGTTCTGAATGGGTTCCAGTATTCCAAGGGAATATGACAGGAAAACAGAAAGTGTTCCAATTTCCATAACCCCTTCCATTGTCAGCACTCCGCCTCTCCACAAAACCAGTGCCAAAGCGCAGGAAGAAAGCATTGTTACAGAGGATGTGAAAAGAGCTGAAAAGTGAGTTGCATGAACCGCATTTTTCCTGTATTTCTCGGTATCCTCTGTGAAGTCGTGCTGAATCTTGTCTTCTACAACAAGAGTCTTTATCGCTTTTGCCCCTGTAATTCCTTCATTAAAGTTACCGGTGATTGCTGAATTCAGCTCTCTTATCTGTCTGTTCAATACTATAAGGCGCTTCTGGAAAAATATGACCAGCACCACTGCTATAGGTATAAGAGCAAGGATATACAAAGCCAGTCTTAGATTAATAGTGACCATAACAATAAGAACAAACAAAACATAGCTGCCGTTCCATACAATATCCATCATTCTCCAGGCACACATCACACCGATTTTTCCGGTATCACTCATAACCCTCGCATGGATATAGCCGACATTATTCTGGTTAAAATATGAAAAAGACAACTCCTGTAAATGGTTGAAGGCAGCGTTTCTCAGATCCCTGTCTATGGACATCTCTATCTCTCCGACCATGTTGGCACTGGTAAAATCCATAGCCAGTTTCACGAGCAGCATCCCTGCATACAGTAATGCAAAATATCCAATACCTTTAACAGTCCCTTTTGCAATATAGTTATTAAGTGCATATCTGTTAAAAAGTGGTATTGATGAATCAATAAGGCTTACCATACATGCCAGAAATATCATTGTTAATATCTTTGGAATATAAGGTTTTAAAAAGGGAAAGAGCCTTGGCAGACCAAACAGGGGAAGTCTGGTTGCTTTGGTTTGTTTTAAGTTTATTTTTTCAGGCAATGTCTTCTCCTCCTCCCTGAATCTGAATGTCATAAATTCTTCGATATAATCCGTTCTTATCAAGAAGCTCTTCGTGTTTTCCTTCCTCCACAAGCTCTCCGTGACTAAGAACAATTATATGATCAGCATGCATAAGTGTAGTAATTCTGTGCGAAATGATGATAGTAGTTGCCTGTCCGGCATTCTTATCAAGCGCAGCCCTTATCTTTGCATCAGTTTCCGTATCAACTGCAGATAAGGAATCATCAAATATCATGATAGGCGGCTCTGAAACAAGCATCTGAGCTATGGCAGTTCTCTGCTTCTGTCCACCTGAAAGTGTTACACCGCGCTCTCCAACAAATGTATCATACCCCTCATCAAAGTTCCGTATGGTCTCATCAAGTGAAGCCATCTTTGCAGCTTTCCTGATATCCTCCATCTTTGCGGACTTCTTGGTGATTCCGATATTCTCATAAAGGGTTCTTGAGAAAAGGAATGGCTCCTGCAAAACAAGACCAATATTTTTTCTAAGATAATGCATCTTGATATCTCTGATATCTACTCCGCCGACAGTGATACTTCCGCCATCCTCCGGCAGGTTATATAGTCTGTCAAACAAATACATGAGGGTAGATTTACCTGAGCCTGTTCCTCCGAGAACCCCCAGCGTCTCTCCGGCTTTTATCTTAAAGCTGACCTTTTTAAGTATTTCCGTGTTACCATTTTCGAACGAAAAGCTTACATCCCTAAACTCTATATCTTTATCAAGAGGCGGTGTTATTGCATTTTCTTTATCGCTCTCCTCCTCAGAATTCATGATGTATCTTAACCTGTCTATGGAAACTCCGGCCTTACTCATATCTGAAATAACACGGCCAAGCATACGTACCGGCCAGGAGATCATGGCATTATAGGATACAAAGGCTATAAATTCGCCCACTGTGATGTTGCCCTGAACGCAGAATATCGTACCCATTACTACAACAGCCATTCCCTGCATTCCTGATATCATGTCATTAGATGTCCAGAATGCAGCCAGAAGTCTCATAAGTCTGATCCACATTTTGGTGTATTCTTTATTTTTGGTCTCAAAACGTTCACGTTCAAACTTCTCTCTGCCAAACGCTCGTACAACCCTGACTCCCGTAAGGTTTTCCTGTGCAATTGCCGATAATTTTCCCTCTTCAATATCCGCGTTCTCAAAAGCCCTTCCTATCTTATTATGGAAAAAGAATGAGTACAGAACGATTAAGGGAATAAATACCAGTGACACTATTGATAGCTTTAAATCTATCTGCAGCATAAAGTTTACAGCCAGTATCAGCATGATCATTATTCTGAAAAGTGATGTAATCTGCTCTGACAGAAACATTTTAATGGTCTCAACATCAGAAGTGCATCGCTGAATAATATCTCCGGTATGATTCTCAGAATGCCATGCAAAGGGCAGATGACAGATATGTTCAAAAAGAACATCCCTCATTCTGCAAATAAGCTTTTCTGCCGCCATAGAATTAAAAAGCTTATTAAAATATCTGAAGCATGCACATAAAAATGCTATCGCAAATACTATAAGTGCGATTACGAATATATGTGTCTTAAGATATTCCTTTCCTCCTGACAGATTTACAATAATCTGCATATATACCGGCATCTCTGACTCGGCATCCCCAAGCAGGTAGTCTACCGTATACTGAATGATCTTAGGGTTTACCATATCCAGAAATGCCACGCCAATTGAAAAAATCACTCCCAGCAGGAAAAAATGTACACTTCCCTTTAGATAAAACAGGACCAGTGATGTTTTAGTAGGAAATTTTTCTTTAGTATTTTTCATAGTCCTCCTCCATAAACGCAAGTTTATATATTTAGTTTTGTCGGATTCGGATACCGTAACATGTGCTAACGTTAACCGGTTCCAACCTTCTTTTGACGAATCCCTATAATTACAAGTGGTACTGTATTTTTCCCGGTACCGTTTACTGCATCTGTAAGGCTTGCGTAACTCCCCTGCCTTGTATAAGATCCATCCGCTTTTTTGCAGTAAATATTATGAATATAAAATCCATCCGCTTCCTTTGATATACATACAGTGTGGAGCTGGGAATGTATATTGCTTTTATCCCAGTAAAATGTCACGATAAACGCCGTATATCTGTCTCCCAATTCATTGATAATATCTGTTCGTCTTGTTGTGATCTTAGCAACCTCGTACCCTTTTTTCTTAAAAAACTGATAAGGTGCTCTGGGTGTTATTCCGAAACCGCCCTTTAAAGTGATTCCGGTCTGCTCATAGTATTTGATAAGATAAGTCATAGGAGTCCCCTTATCTCCAAGAACCTTAAGAGCATTATAAGTAGCAATAATTCCGCATCCGGAGTAGGAAATATTGGATTTTTTGTGACTCCCAAACAGCACTTTTCCCCAATCTGACTGGTTTTCTATCAGATCCTTGCCCTCAAGCAAATGCCGACACTCACCTGCAAGAAGTTCCTGATTTTCCTCATAGTGAACATCTCTTATCCTTTTCTTAACAGGTCCTGTGATAACCGATATTCCAGTAAAGAACATCAACACAACTGTATTGGGGATATATGATGGAATTAATTTTTCAAAAAACTTTCCTATTTTTGACATAAACTTTCACCACTATATAAATTTTTCTTTACAGCTATTTACAGTTTCTCTTTTGCTTGGAAAGACCACAGCTATAAAAAATGGAGACAGTTTTCCCCTCTCTTTTAAGCCTGAGGAATTTGCCAGGATAATTGAGGTACCTCTTGTTATTGTAAGATGCTTTAATATGGGAACTTACAGCGCAGTTGGCTGCAAAATGCGTGGAATCGATTCACAACTTATGAGTTATATCATTTCTCTTAAGAAGCGAAAAGAAGAGTATAGAAAAATTCAATCCCAGTCTAAAATTATTGTAGATGATAAATCAGCTACAGCATAAACAGATATTGCTTATTGCTATATCTGATTTTATAAAATGGAATTAAATCAAGGTATGAAAAAGGAGTTGGCTTTATAAGACAACTCCTTATTTCTATTCTCAGCCCGCTGCAGGTACTAATTCGTCTATAACTTCAGGACTTTCGGTTTCTTCATTTGCAATTATTTCGTCAGTCTTACGAGGAGCTCTTACCCCAAAGCTTCCTTCGTATCTCTGCTCCTTGAGAATCTTGCGAATCGCCGCCAGATCCTTGCTCATGTCTTCACGCCTCTTGCATACTACTGTAGGCACGCTTCCGTTCCCCATCTCTACAATGTAGCCGGCATCACCGAGTATCTTCTGAATCTTAAGTTTGTCCGTTGTACGAATCTCTGCAGGTGTCCTGTCTTCTCTCCCCACTACAAACCTCCTATGAATCTTAATTAGCAGAATTTGTGTTTTTGTTACTATCTACCACAAAATATAGCACATGAAGGATAACTTTGCAATGATAGGTAATTCTTTAACAATCTAAAAGCCGCATGTTTTCTGCTATTTCACCTCACGTGATACGTCAATTCGTTAATTTTTATTTTTTGTTCACAAAATGCCCATCATATCTTAAGAAACATAACACTTTTGCTTAATAAAACAGCCATATTTTGGACATAAATTTGTCTTATCATAATCACATCAGAGATGAAGAACATCTTCTGAACCCCAAAAAACTTTTTTCATACAACATGGCCATGCGACTCCCCATCGCATGGCCACCTCCCATTAATGGGGATTTTTTAATTTTTCCCAACAGTATAAGCCTTAACAAAAAAATCCTTATCTGTCTGCTTTATCATGAAATTACCGGTTAAATCCTGTTGATAACTGTGTCCGCTTGCTGTGTTAACGGTATGTATCGCACCCATATTATGCTGCCATTCGTCCTTGTGCGCCTCAGTGGTGTAATCCATCGCTTTTTCATATATAAGCTTCGTCTTTTTACCGGGACGAATTACTATTAGATACTCTTTCCCTGTCTGCACTTCGAGGGGGTTATCCAGCTTAAAGGTATGAAAACCACCTGTGACTGCCTTGCATTTCATTCTGGCCACCGGCTTTTCAATTTCTGTAAGATCAACATAAGAAAAGTCCGCAAGTTTTCCCATGTCGTTTGCTTCGTCAAACCTTCCGATCATTTCTGCCAGCACCTTAGCATTATCTTCGTCTATCTCCTTTTTGGATACCTCATAGACACTTATCTCATCATCAGACGCAGTACTCATTGTAAAATAACCAATAGCAGAAAGCACCTCATCACCTTCCGGAGTGAAGCTTATTCCATAGGCTGCATTATTATTATCATACATATATACTACATTTTTCTGATCCTTTATCGGATCGTTTATCTGAGTTATAAATCCTGCGTACTGATAGTTCCTGTCATACCAGCTATCATCTTCCGGCATGGCTGAGCTGTAGGCTACGGCATTGTTGCCCGTAAGTATTTTATCCTCATAGGACAGATAAAAATATCCCTGGGCACCGCTTTTTGTCCCCCAGCTGTTCTTACATATAAACGCACCATCAATGCCGGGTTTAGTGATAAAGTTTTGGGCAGGATAATCATCATTCCACCCTACAATCAAAATCTCGTGATCTGCATAATTCCCGTTGCCATAATCCTTGTAATCATAAAGTGCTACCTTTTTCCCTGTCCAAAATTCGTCATCTGAACATATACTTGCCGTAACACTTCCATGCTCCATTATCATCCGCTTGATGATGTCTCTGTTTTTTGCGGTCGCCGGAACTTCAAGTACATCCTGAACATGACAAAATGACTCATATGCATCTGTCGGAACGTCAGCATTCTGAGCATAAAAATCACTTACTCCTTTGATAACATGAAGTGAATCACTGTCCTCATCTTCCACCGGACCCTTCCAGGCAGTAAGTACCGACAGTGAATAATCTGTAACTCCACCTACAGACAGATAACCGGTATCATATTTACCGAGAAGACTATCGTTATTTATGAAAACAAATTCCCGATAATCATTCTCAATACCGCTGAATTCTTTTCCTGAAGCCTTATGCATATTGTAGTAGGCCCCATGCTTCTCAGACAGATTTAAACTGTCAGCTGAAAGATTATCATGATGCCTTAAAAGATCACTCTCAACTGCTCCTATTGCTGCATAATTCCAGCACATAGCAGATATCCCCTGGTTTCTTACGGGCGTTACATAGTCCCTGCCTTCCACCTGATCAGAACTGTAAAAAGAAGGCAATTCACCATCCGATATCACCGATTTATAATCGCACTCAGTGCCATCGATGTTCTCCTCAAGATCTTCATCATCGTCGATCACAATGGCTTCGCTTACAGTCAGCTCGGGAATATCTATCGGTATGACAGTTTTGGTATCTTCATAGGTAAATGCACAATTTGTAGCAAAATTTAATACCGCCACTGAAACTACGCTTACAGTGACGGCTGATTTTTTTCTTATCATTTATCCCTCTATAATATCTAAAAATCGTTCCCTCAACATCTTGTAATTTCTTTAACGCTATAATTAAACACGTTAAAGAATCCTGCGTCCGGAAATACTTATATGGAAATCTTTCTAAATCCTCCAAATTTCTTTGATGCCAGATTTGAAATCAGTCTCGCAGGATATTTGTATATAAGATGACATAAAAAGCATATAAAGTAAATAACTATTACAGTAATTATCATATGCACTATCATTATTAAAGGATTACCCTTTGCAAATTTCTCAATTTGGAAAAATCCAAGAAATCTGAGATGCAGAATGTATACGGTCAGTGAAGCTGATGCAAGTTTATTAATTACCTTATTCTGCTTTATATTCAGGTTTAAAAAGATCATCACAATAATAGCCGCTTCTGCAATGATAAACGGGTTACTATAATTCCACGCTATAGTATCATATATTTTTTTCCCCTGCCTTATTCCGTCAAGGAATGCCCATGCCATATCAAGGCAGAGACAGATGAAATATCTTGGGAACAGATTGCCATTTGATGGCAGCTTGCTGTCAGATGAGTCTCTGATAAAAGCTCCGATAATGTACAAAAGTATGAAATTCACAATGGTATATCCCGCCTGTGATCCCTCCAGTCCTATAGTGCTGCTGCCGTTAAGCTGTCTGCCGGACCAATATATAAGCACATCGATAAATGTGGGATATACAGAGAAAAAGAAAAATGAAAATGCTAAAAGTATTCTCTTTCCTGCAGTATTAAGCGCCTTCCACATCACATTAATAAACGGAGAAATCATGTAAAGCGCAATAAATACATATATATACCAGTTGGAAGAAAACAAAAATTCAAATAAAGTATCGATTGTCACACTTCCGGGAATCAATATTTTTTCAATAAAAAATGCAAGAATTGCAAACACTGCTACCTGCATGAGCAGCCCTGCCGGCTTAAAAAAGTCTCTAATGTTCGACCTGCTTAAGAAATATCCTGATATCAGTACAAAAACGTTAACTGCACAGATACTCAGTGATTCCAGAAAAACAAGAATAAACTGATTTATACTGTTGTCAGGAGCTATGTAAAACGCTCCATCTGTATTACTGTTATAATGAAGAACTATTACCCCACATGCTGCTATTAGTCTCAATAATTCGATATTTGTCTGTCTTGTTGATACTTTCTCCATAACCATCCCTATTCCGTATTATTTTGCTTATAAATCTTTTGATTTCTTGAACACAAATTATAATAAAGTTCAGAAATCAGTATTTATCTTAAGAATTATAACATAAAGAATAGTCAGGGGAATTTAAAATACTATAATAAGTATTGATTCAAACACAAGCTTTAACTATATTAAAAATGATCAAGTATATTTCATCGTTTACTTTCGAACTTTAACGTGATATAGTGAAGAGCGTAGGTTCAGCGTTGAATCTAACAATTTTGTTCATCGGAGGTTTTCAACAATGTCTTTTCAATATATACAGCAGCTTCCCTCTCCCGAGGAAATAAGAGATGAATTCCCTTTATCCAATAAGCTTATTGAGCTTAAGAAAGCAAGGGATAAGGAAATTGCAGACGTTTTGACAGGTACAAGTGATAAATTCCTTGTCATTGTCGGTCCCTGCTCTGCTGATAACGAAGATGCAGTCTGTGACTATGTTTCAAGACTTGCAAAAATCAATGAAACTGTAAAAGAGAAACTGATAATCGTTCCCAGAATATATACAAACAAGCCCCGCACAACCGGTGAAGGCTACAAAGGCATAACTTCCCAGCCCGATCCTGAGGGAAAAACTGATTTCCGCGCAGGACTTATTGCCATGCGCCACATGCAGATCAGAGCAATTGAGGAATCAGGCCTGACTGCTGCCGATGAGATGCTTTACCCTGAGAACTGGGGATATGTAGAAGATATTCTTTCCTATGTAGCAATCGGAGCACGTAGTGTTGAGGATCAGGAGCACCGCATGGTTGCAAGCGGTTTTGGTGTTCCGGCAGGCATGAAGAACCCCACCAGCGGAACTTTAAGTGTCATGCTCAATTCAGTATATGCCGCTCAGCTTCCTCATTCCTTCGTTTACAGAGGATATGAAGTAAAAACAAGTGGTAATCCGCTCTCTCACTGTGTTCTTCGCGGATCTCAAAATAAGCACGGTCAGTCACAGCCTAATTATCACTATGAAGATCTCAGTCTTCTTGCTTATCTGTACGCTGAGCGCGATATTAAGAATCCTGCTGCCATTATTGATGCTAATCACAATAATTCAGGTAAGAAATTCAAGGAACAGATCCGTATTGTAAAAGAGGTTCTTCATTCCAGAAGTCAGAACAAAAATATAAGCGAACTTGTAAAGGGTGTAATGATCGAGAGTTACATCGAAGAAGGTTGCCAGAAAATCGGAGAAGGAATCTATGGAAAATCCATCACTGATCCCTGCCTTGGATGGGATGATACAGAGCGTCTCCTCCTTGATATCGCTGATTTGGTTTAATATTAATGTTTTAACGGGGCTGCATGAGCAGCCCCGTTTTTTAATGCGTTCTATTATAAACATCTCTTATATAGTCACGATTTTCCTTAGCATATCTGACCGTTGAGGTGGGACTTACATGTCCCATCATTATCTGTACAGCTTCTATATCTGCTCCACGCTCAACAAGATGCGCTGCAAAGCTGTGTCTTAAAGCTTCAGGAGTAATCGGCACTTCGATTCCCGCCTGCAGGGCATATTTTTTAACTAATTTCCATACTCCTTGCCTGCTCATGGCTTCTCCCTGATAATTGATAAAAAGCAGCTCTTCGTCAGTACTCTTTATCAGATGTCTTCTTCCATCCTGAAGATACCTCGTCAGTACAGACTTAGTCCTTCTGTCAAAAGGAATTATCCTCTCTTTTTTATCCGAGATGCAGAGAATATTTCCAAGCTGCATATCAATATCAGAAACCTTTGCACTTATAAGCTCTGAAACCTTTATCCCGGTCGCATACATTAGTTCCAACATAGCTGAATCACGCTGTCCCTTGGCAGTTCTGGTATCAGGCATACCAAGAAGTTCCTCGATCTGTGTTCTTGTAAGAACGTTTGCCTTAGGAAGCTCTACCTTAGGGGCAGTCAGATTCTCAGTGGCATCAATGTTAATTATCTTATTTTTTACCAAATATCTGAACAATGCTTTTATTGAAACTATATTTCTGGCAATTGTCGCAGAGGAATAACCTTTCCCTGAAAGATTATCAAGATGAGCCTTTAGCACTTTTTCCGTTATCTCAGAAATTTCAGAAATCCCGCTTTTCTGCAGATAATCCTGTAGCTTTTTGATATCGCAGCTATAGGATTTCATAGTGCTCTGGCTCATTTTTCCGGATAATTTACATTCAGTTATAAAGTCCTGAATCTCTTTCATTTTCTGTTTTCAAGTTCCTTCATGATTTTATCTAGTTCAGAATACATTGAAAGACCATCTAAGGTTGCAAAATAATCTCTGGGCGTCTGAGCTCTTCTTATCTGCTCGACACTTCCATCCTCTTTTAACAAGAGTTCTGCACACCACAGTTTTCCATTATAGTTGTATCCCATTGCAAAGCCATGAGCTCCCGCATCATGTATAAAAAGATAATCACCCATATCTATCTTAGGAAGCTTTCTGTCAATTGCAAACTTATCGTTGTTCTCGCAAAGAGAACCTGTCACATCATATACATGATCAAGTGGAGCATCCTCTTTTCCAAGCACTGTAATATGATGATAAGAACCGTACATTGCAGGTCTCATCAGGTTAACAGCGCATGCATCAACTCCGATGTATTCCTTATAAATATGCTTTTCATGGATTGCCTTGGTAACAAGAGCACCATAAGGTCCAAGCATAAAACGTCCCATTTCAGTATATATGGAAACATCTCCCATACCTGCAGGAACCAGGATTTTCTCAAACTCTTTTCTTACACCTTCGCCGATAGCAGCAATGTCGTTGCCTTCCTTATCAGGCTCATATGGAATTCCGACACCACCTGAAAGGTTTATGAAACTCACATCAGCTCCGGTCTCTTTTTCAAGTTCTACTGCAAGCTCAAAAAGCTGTGCTGCAAGTGTAGGATAATACTCATTTGTCACAGTATTACTTGCAAGAAATGCATGTATTCCAAAATGCTTAACACCTTTATCCTTGAGCATTTTGAATGCTTCAAACAGCTGCGCCTTTGTCATTCCATACTTGGAATCTCCGGGATTATCCATAATTCCATTACTCATAGTGAATACTCCGCCCGGATTATATCTGCAGCTTATAGTTTCAGGAAGTACTCCTCCGAGAGCTTTTTGGGCATATTCAATGTGAGTAATATCATCAAAATTAATAATTCCTCCAATTTCATTCGCATAAACGAACTCATTGGCAGGTGTATCATTTGAAGAAAACATGATGTCCTGGCCTGATGCTCCGATAGACCTGCTGAGCATAAGCTCTGTTATTGAAGAACAGTCAAAGCCACATCCTTCAGCCTGCAAAAGCTTCATGATCATAGGATTGGGTGTTGCTTTTACAGCAAAATATTCACGGAATCCCGGATTCCAGGCAAAAGCTTTTTTAACTGCTCTGGCATTATCTATAATTCCCTTTTCATCATATAAATAAAAAGGTGTAGGGTATTTCTTTTCAATAGCTTCAACCTGCTGTTTTGTTACGAATGCTTTTTTCATAATATTACTGCTCTCCTATACTTAAACTTCAATAATAAAATTCACTTTACTACGTTATCATGAAAAAGCGCTTGTGTCCAATATAATTTGAGTAATCTTTAGATATTTTCTATCTGCCAGTCTATCGGTGATATTCCGTTAGCCACAAGAAATTCGTTGCATTTTGAAAAATGCCTGCAACCAAAGAAACCTCTGTAAGCTGACAACGGACTTGGATGAGGAGCCGTAAGGACAAGGTGCTTTTTATTATTCAGCATCTGCATCTTCGATTGGGCAGGCTTTCCCCAAAGCATATATACGATTGGTCTGTCCTGCTCATTTAATGCACTTATTATCGCATCTGTAAAGTGCTCCCAACCTTTTCCCTTATGAGAATTCGCGGCATGTGCTCTAACTGTAAGCACAGTATTTAATAAAAGCACTCCCTGGTCAGCCCATTTTTTCAAATATCCATTATTCGGTACATAACATCCAAGATCATCTTTGAGTTCTGAATAAATATTCACAAGTGAAGGCGGTGCCTCCTGCCCGGGAAGAACAGAAAAAGACAGCCCATGTGCCTGTCCCGGTTCGTGATAGGGATCCTGTCCCAATATCAGAACCTTAACATCATTAAGTGGTGTAAGATGCAACGCATTAAAAATATCATCCGCAGGAGGATAGATCACCCTGGAATGATATTCATCCATAATAAATTTATACAGATTTTTATAGTAATCCTTGCTAAACTCACTTTTTAGCGCAGGAAGCCAATCATTAGATATCATTGGCATTTAGATCACAACCTTTCATATCGTAGTATAAAGATTCCCGAACGTTTTTTATTCTGCGTTCGGAAATCCGCTCAAAATAATCTTTTTTATCAATTATTTCTTATAATCGAACCGGAACATCTTTAGTTCTCAGGTACTCTTTAACTTCCTTTATTTCAAGCTCCTTGTAATGGAACAAGGATGCAGCCAGAGCAGCGTCAGCTCCACCTTCTGTAAGTGCCTCGTAAAAATGCTCAAGTTTACCTGCACCACCTGAAGCTATCACCGGAATACCAACGGAATCTGCCACTTTTCTTGTCAGCTCAATATCATAGCCTTCCTTGGTTCCGTCACCATCCATACTCGTGAGCAATATTTCTCCTGCACCTCTCTTTTCAGCTTCAATTGCCCACTCAATGGCATCCAGTCCGGTATCAATTCTTCCACCATTTTTAAATACATTAAAACCACCATCAGGCCTTCTTTTTGCATCTATCGCAACTACTACACACTGTGAGCCGAACTTCTCCGCAGATTCGGTAATAAGCTCAGGCCTGTTCACAGCAGCAGAATTTATGGCGACCTTATCAGCACCCTCCCTCAGAACAGCTCTCATATCATCAACAGTTCTTATTCCACCACCAACCGTGAATGGGATAAAAATCTGTTCAGCAACTTTTCTTACAAGAGAAACTACTGTATTTCTGGCGTCAGAAGTAGCTGTAATATCAAGAAAAACAAGCTCATCAGCTCCTGCCTCAGAATATGCTTTTCCTACCTCCACCGGATCACCTGCATCTCTAAGCTTTACGAAATTTATTCCTTTTACCACTCTGCCATCATTAACATCTAGACATGGAATTATTCTTTTAGTCAGCATATATTGTCCTTTTCTATATATTTAAATTTGTAAAAAGTTTTTCAGGATTTTCATTCCAACATCTGAACTCTTTTCAGGGTGGAACTGGCATGCAAATACATTATCTTTCTCTACAGACGCATCGATTAGTGTTCCATATTCAGTCGTTGCCGTAACAATACTCTTATCATCTGCATCAAGATAATATGAGTGGACAAAATACACATAGGAATCCTCATCTATTCCTTTGAACAGTTTTCCTTCATTAGGATATTTTAAACTGTTCCAGCCGATCTGAGGTATCTTCAAAACGCCCTTGTCCGGTATTTTCTTTATCTTTCCACGCAAAATGCCCAGACCTGCAACCCCCTCTGATTCTTCACTGGAATCAAAAAGTAACTGCAAACCCAGGCAAATTCCGATAAACGGATTGCCGCTATCCGCAACTTTGCGGATAACATCCGTAAGTTTATATTCCTCAAGCTTCCTCATAGCGTCACCAAAGGCTCCCACACCGGGAAGAACCACATGATCAGCTCTTAAAATCTCATCAGGTTCTCTGGTTACGCAAGTTTCTGCTCCTAAATACTTAAAAGCATTCTCAACACTTTTAATGTTTCCTGCATCATAGTCAATTATAGCTAGCATCAAATATCATCTCCCTGATAGGATATCGATCTCACTATTCTGACTTAGGCATAATTTTTTCTATTGTACCTGTAACTTCCATTATTCGTCTTGTGTACAATGGTTTTTCACTGATGCTGTTAATCTCATCAATATCCTGGATACTAAGTCCATATTCAGAAGCGAGCGTCGATTCGATATTAGCATACACGCTTTGGACTTCATTCGCAACCTCAAACTCCTCGGCTTCTGCAAGTATAGTATCCTTTGTATTCATACCCATGAGAAGAATATCAAGAGCCTCATCCTCCATTTTCATGGCTTTATAGTTATTGTATGAATCAAGATAATGCTGTGCACTGGTCATAACTCTCGCCTTATGGTACATCAATGAATTTTCTTCATTCAATTTCTTTCCATATAAAAGCTTATAGGCTGTTGCATAATCCTTATTTTCAAAAGCACTGTTTGCTCTTCCCATAAGAATCCTTCCGGGAAGAAGAATTGAAGGAAGACAACATAGTACACCAATACTGAATGCAAATAGCATTGAAATTGCAACTTTCTTAGGAGCAAGTGCTTTCTCCGGCTCACCATCATCCGGCTTTGGTTTCTTCTCCTTCTTGGGCTTTTCTTTCTTCGGAGGCTTCTCCTTCTTTGGTTTTGGCGGCTTTTCTTTCTTTGGTGGCTTCTCTTTTTTCTTTTTTTCTTTTTTAGCTTTTTTGCCTTCAGATGCAAGCTCATCTAAAACCTGCTGATTTTCATCCGTAAGACTAGCCAGCTCATCCTCAGCCGATTTTGGATTAAGATCTTCATCAGTCTGCGTCAGAACTCTAAAAAGTGTAGCAAGTAAGCGGAATATTATATTAGGTCCACCCTTTTTCTTCTTTTTCTTTCCGTCTTCAGAAGCTTCAGAAAGCTCGTCCTCACCTACGCGAAGTGAAAGCTCATCATAGTCTCCACCGTTGTCATTAACTTCATCAGGATCAGGGATATCCTCGGATAATCCATTATCTTCAGGACCCTCTTCTCCCATTGCCTCCATCATATCTTCGGCACTTATTTCTTCCTCAGAGTTCGAACCTTCCTCAGAAGGAGCCTCATCTGTGCCCATATCATCCAGACTGATTTCTTCTGCAGCAGCACCTTCTTTTTCATCA
Organism: Butyrivibrio sp. WCE2006; assembly: GCF_000701985.1. NCBI lineage: Bacteria > Bacillati > Bacillota > Clostridia > Lachnospirales > Lachnospiraceae > Butyrivibrio > Butyrivibrio sp. WCE2006. The sequence goes on from NZ_JNKH01000015.1 coordinate 81,632, forward strand.
ATATGTGCTGTATTCTCCAAATCTTCAGCATCATCACTGGCAAGGCTGTTCATAATGGCATCCAAATCAGGCATCTCAACATCTGCCGGTTCGCTTCCGCCACCTTCTGCATCAGAAGAATCCCCTCCAAGATCTTCCAGCATACTGTCCAGATCCATTTCAGCACCGATATCGTCACTTCCCTCAATGGCTTCGTCACTGATTTCTTCTCCAGCTTCTTTAAGAAGATCATCGAGCTCCGCACTTACTTCATCAAAACTTATATCTGAATCATCATCCCCGGATTCATTATTATCATCACCCAGTGCCTCAGCAAAATCCGCAATGGCTTCTTCAAGCCCTTCACCGTCTGTCATTTCTGAAAAAACTTCTTCAGGTGCAACCTCATTTTCTAAATCAATAGGCGCTTCTTCAAGAGATGCTTCATCTAGTGAAAAATCATCTACCGGTGCTTCTTCTGCTGGGCCTCCATCAAGTGATATTTCATCCACCGGTGCATCTTCTGATGGGCCTCCATCAAGTGATATTTCATCTAACGGAACTTCTTCAGCAGGAACTTTGCCTTCTGCATCAGCAACTGCCTCTTCTGCAGGAACTTCGCTACCTGCATCAGCAACTGCCTCTTCTGCAGGAACTTCACTACCTGTATCTGCAACCGCCTCTTCTGAAGAAACTTCACTACCTGTATCAGCAACTACTTCTTCTGCAGTATCAGGATTAGCTTCCTCAGCTAAGTTTTCATCTACTACACCTGACATCTCTTCTATCGGAGCTTCTTCTAAAGTCTCTTCCGGGGTGTCCAACGCTGCACTTCCTTCCTCAGTGGATACTACATCTTCAGGCACAATTTCACCTCCTGTATCTACCAAAGCTTCTTCAGCTATATTGGTCGGTAATTCATCAGTTACTTCCCCCGGTACTTCCTCCATCATTTCAACCGGAATATCAGCTGTTGCCTCTTCCGGAATTTCCTCTGTTTGTCCCTCCTGTATCTCCTCACTTAATGCTTCTAAATTTTCTTCTAATGTTTCCGGTTGTATTTCTTCCGGTGTCTCAAGCTGAATTTCTTCTAGTATTTCTGGTTGTAATTCCTCTGATACTTCCGGTTGAATTCCATCTAGTGCATAAGGCAATATTTCCTCTGATACTTCCGGCTGTATTCCTTCAGGCGCTTCCTGTTGTAGCTCTTCTGACTGTGCCTCTGCTAATGCGTCAGTATGCATTTCCTCTGGTGCTTCTGAATGTGCATCTTCTAATACATCGAGTTGTATATCTTCTAGATCTACAGATGCTTCAGGTTGTATTTCGTCTGGTGATTCCGGCAGTATTTCTTCTGATGCATCTTGTATCGGCTCACTCATTTCATCCGGAATGATTTCTCCAGATTCAGCCGGATTCTCAGCGATTAATTGATCCTGAACCTCTTCATTTAATGCTGCTGAACTATCTTCTGCTAATTCAGCTAGCATATCCTCACTTAAAGCTGTCGGATCGTCACTGGCTAATTCAGCTTGTACATCTTCATTTGATTCAACCTGGTTACTCTCTGATGGTTCAGCAGAATTATCTTTTGATGATTCTGCAAACATTTCCTCAGTTAATTCAGCAATTTCATCTTCTGCTGATAGCATATCTGCTTCAGGAACCTTTCCATCAGAGCCAGTTGCATCTTCAGCATCATTCTGACCTGCATCATTGGTATCAAGCTCTTCACCATCAGCAAATATACCATCATCCAAAGTACTATCCATCAGCACTCCATCGGGAATTTGTATATCATCTAACGATAATTCAGGCTCCTCAGCTTTTGCTCCGCTTGCCCCATCATTTATTACGGCATTCAAAGCTGCTGTATCATCATCCATATTCACATTCGTATCTTCAATGCCATCCAACATCCCATCAAGATTGAGCATTTCATCAGATACTATATTTTCAGATTCTGTAGTAGGAATTTCAAGATTGTCTCCTGCAGAATCTTTCACATTCATTTCATCAATATCTGCTATTTCTTCAGGTGCATGCAACATCTCATCAAGAATCTCTTCCGAAGATTCTTTTGCATCTGTTGGACTTGAATTAACCGTACTTTCTTCCTCTTCAATGAATACCTCGGGAGCAACCTCTAATAGAGATTCTGAAATATCTTCCGATGCTTCATGCTGTGCACTCTCTGAAATGTTTTTAGCTTCCAGATCATCTGTTTTACTTAGATTTGATAAGTCTGCAATATTTAAATCTGCTACATCATCATTATCTGTATCATTAATTTCATCCTTTAATTTATCAACATCCCCACCATCAAAAGACATTTCATCCAAAGAAGGTATTTCAGGTATCTCGACCATATTCTCTTTTGACGACTCATTAGATGTTTCCTCAGCTCCTATAGTTGGTTCGTTAGCAGCCATTATTTCATCATTAATAGATGTTTCTTCATATGGAGACGGTATAGCTTTATTCTGAGCCTCAAGCTCCATAGCCTCCGCTTTGGCAATAGCTTCATCCAAAGCTATTTCATCAGCATCTTTCTCGTAATCATCCCCAACTTCGTCCCCTATTTTATATTTTGGCAACGTCATATCTATTGGCGCACTAATAGAATCAAGAACTGTTGACATTCCTGAATCAAGTAGTTCACCACTATCCATTTTGTTAAGTATTTCCCCAATTTCATTTAAATCACTGTTTTCAGAAGAATTACTTATTGCTGCATTCAATTCTTCACTTTCAGCAACTTTAGCAATTCCGGAATTAGTATCCTCTCTTAGAGATTTTAATAAATTGTCCAAATACTCTTCGTTTTTAGACTTCATGTTGCCTGCTCCCCTACAGTATGGCATTTACATATAAAATAATAAAAAGTCCATTTTTTATAAAACGAACTTATAAACCATTTACAAGCTCGACCTGGCTTAAAAAAGCTCACTAAGCCAGCATGCATGACTCGCACCAGCCTTGAAAATACCTGGCTAAGTCCTCTGCTCAAAGAAAAATAACCTCCTTGTATGCCCTTCTTAAATTATAAAACTCCCTTCATTGTAGCAGTCATTGAAAATCGTTTTTCATAACTGAAGCAATAAAGGGAGTTATCTTTCACATCATATATCTTTATTTGGCATCGCCATCAGCATGAACAAGTTCATCAATCACAGCAACCAAATTACCGATTTCCGGCTTTGAAAGCTGCCTGTCGGCTCCTAAAGACTCTCCTTTTCTTCTCATTTCCTCATTAACCAGTGATGAGAAAATAATGAGAGGAATTTGTTTCGTCTCATCATCGCTCTTAACAAGTTTTGTAAGACGATGACCATCCATTATAGGCATCTCAATATCTGTAATTATGCACTTAACTTTATCAAGCTGTCCTCTATCCTTACAGCCTTTGATATAGTCATATGCCAGCTTACCATTTTCAAAATGTCTGACATTATCATATCCGGCCTTTTTAAGAGAATCTACGATCAGCTTATTAAGTAGTTGTGAATCCTCTGCCAGAACTATCGGTATCTCATTTCTGGTTCTTGTTCCGATGTCAGTAAGCTGAGCAACATTAAGGCCTGTATTAGGATTGATATCAGAAACAATTTTCTCAAAATCAAGAATGATAATAAGTCGCTCTTCAAGCTTGATAATACCGGTTGAAATACTCTCTTCAGCTTTTGAAATAGTTGCGTTAGGTTTAATAATATCTGCCCAGGAAACTCTATGAATTCCCACAACAGCATCTACATGAAATGCAATATCCAGCTTATTAAAGTTTGTGATTATAAAAAGTCCACCTGGTTTTGATGCACCTCTCTGTAAACAATTACGTAAATCAATTGCAGTTATCATCGTGTCGCGGGGCATAAATATGCCTTCAATACTGGGATGTGCGTTTGGAACAGGCGTGACTTCCTGATATACGATAATTTCTTTAATCTTTGCAACGTTTATTCCATAACAATGATCATCAATTCTAAACTCTAAGACCTCAAGTTCGTTTGTGCCATTTTCAAGCAAGATTTTTGATTCCATATTTTCACCTCACGCAATGAAAAAAAATGATACTGCAATCTCATAAAAAACAAACTAAAAACCGATTGAATATATGTTTAATATTCTAATTTAGTATAGCATATACTTTTGCAAAATAAATAGAAAAAATAAAAAAGACAGCCGAATTGACTGTCTTTTAAGAATCTGTTAATAAGTTTTTTATACATTTCAAAAATGGTTTCGATTATATACTCTTTTTCGTTTATACTTTTAGCAAATCCTTTAAACTTCAATATTTTTGAAACTTTTGATATTAGAATTTAACATATAATCAGTACGTTGTCTTTATCCAAGCATCTGCCATTTCAGGCCACAATGCCACTTCAGGATAGGTCACATCAGGCCAATATTTTGCTTCGGAGAAATCTCTGATCAACTCTTCTCTTTTTTCATCTGATACTTCTACTAAATTATCCTTTACGGCTTGTACTGTATTAAATGTCTGCTCATAAGTATAAGGTTCACCAAATCTGTGATTTGCCCAATCCTCATCTGCTAAGCCAAGTCCATGATGTCCAAATGAAAAGACATGTAAAGTATGATTAACCCCGGCTTTTGTAAGTGCTTCATCGTACAAGTAGCTATTCTGTACAGGTACAAGATCATCTGTCGCAGTATGCCAAAGGAATGTAGGCGGAGTATTTTTAGTAACATTTTTTTCCAATGAAAAGTATTCAAGTTTATCAGGTTCCGCATCTTCACCTATAAGAGCATTAAAAGAATCTCTGTGGGCGAACTCCCCTGATGTAATAACCGGATAACATAAAATAGCAGAATCAGGTCTATTGCTTATTTTATTCAACGTCTCATTCTCGTCAGACACATCATCAAAATGAACGCATACAGATCCACTCAAATGTGCCCCTGCTGAAAAGCCACATATTGTAATCTTATCTTCAAATATTCCATATTTTTCAGAATCCTTTCTAATCAATCTAATTGCCCTTGATACATCCTTCATGGGTTGATCCATTAGAGGTTCTTTAAAAAGTATATTTGTTGTGTATGTAACTACGAAGGTGTTGTATCCCATTTTATAGAATTTTTTTGCAACTATTTCTCCTTCAGTTGGTGAAACAACGCAATATCCGCCACCAGGTATAACAACCATACATGGATGCTTCTGCCCATCGTTATGTAAATAGCTCACCATGTTTGGCTTAAATCCAAAAGCAAGCGGATATGTATATTCATTATCCTTCCATAAATCAATTCTCTCTTTTTTGAGGCTATGTGTACCTACCAGTTTCTCCATCCAAATCATGTTATACCAGGTATCGAATTTATACCCGCATTTATAAAATGTACCAATCTTTCTAAAACCAAGATGAGCATGGAAATTCTCACTATTTTTATCAAGATATTTATCTTCCTCAACAGGGTCACCGATACATGCATAAAGATTCTCTATTCCCATCTCTGAAAGTCTTACTTCCAAAGCATCATAAAGTAAACGACCATATCCTTTTTTCTTTACATCTTTGTCTATATAGACAGTAAGTTCACAGGACTTATCGTATGCTGCACGATCCTTAAATACTCCCGCATAGGCATATCCATAAATAATACCATCATCTTCCACCACTAAATATGGATATCTAGCTGTAATTCTCTTTATCCTTCCAACAAACTCATCAAGTGATGGCACTTCAGTCTCAAATGTAATTGCTGTATTAATTACATAAAAACTGTAAATCTCCAATAATCTTTCTGCATCTTCTACCTTAACATCCCTTATCTTAGTCATATCTGCACCCACTTTGCTTTTATTCATAAAACATTCATAAGTATATCAAATAATTATATTTTTACAACGTTAAAAATTTATACAAAAAAAGAGATAGCCAATCGACTATCTCTGAAAGTTGTACCTTCAAAACCGAACACTGAATACTTCATCTTAGATCCGCTTTTTTCGTTCTATATCCATATTGGACAAGCCCTCGACCTATTAGTACACATCAGCTGAACACGTTACCGTGCGTACACCTTGTGCCTATCTACCTCATAGTCTCTAAGGGGTCTTACTGCTAATGCAGGGATATCTCATCTTGAGGGGGGCTTCACGCTTAGATGCCTTCAGCGTTTATCCCTTCCGGACTTGGCTACCCAGCCTTATGCATCTGGCGATGCAGCTGATACACCAGCGGTCCGTCCATCCCGGTCCTCTCGTACTAAGGACAGCTCCTCTCAGATATCCTACGCCCGCGCCGGATAGGGACCGAACTGTCTCAC